>NZ_VFUI01000040.1:0-21804 GCF_006440535.1 Mesorhizobium sp. B2-5-13
CCAAAGAATCTCTTCTCAGACCAATTTCAACTCCCAAAACGCCATATGCGATTCCCCTGCCGTTCACGGGGAGAAGGACGCCAGTCGTCCAAAATCCAGACAAATAAAAAGGCGGGATGAATCCCGCCTTCCCATTTCGGTAGCCTGATCGGGAGCGTCCGGTCCGGGCTGGCAGCTATCTGCTGTTCCAGCTTGTCGGGTCTTTCCACTCCGGCGCGCTTCTCGCGCGACCGTCAGTACATCCGTGACTTGCCGCGCGCCCCGAACTCTCGTCCGGCGCGCGCCATTTTCAAAATCAGGCTGCCTTGCTCAGAGAACCAGCGGACGACTTGCCAGTGCGGCGGTCCTGCTCGATCTCGAAGTTGATCTTCTGGCCTTCGACCAGGGTCGACAGTCCAGCGCGCTCGACAGCCGAGATGTGGACGAAAACGTCCGCGCCGCCGCTGTCAGGCTGGATGAAGCCGAAACCCTTGGTGGCATTGAACCACTTGACCGTTCCAGTTGCCATATAAATAGTCCTTCACATTTGCTTTGGTATGACCGGACCGAGGTCCAGCCGGTGTGCATCGAGATTTTGGAGATAGACGTCAGCAAACGCGAAGATCGCGAGGCCCGGATCGATCGGCCGAAATATCAATGGGGCTGATATAGGCTGCTTTCGCACAAAAAACAAGACTGCGTGAAAAAGCCGTGATCGGGGCCGCCCAACGGTCGCCCCAATCTGATGAAACCGTGGCACAAGATCGTGCAGTCCCCGGGCGGCGGATCGAGGGGAAGGACCATGAAAACCATCCTGCTTGCCGCCTGCCTCACGCTGGTGGCCGCCCAGGCGCAGGCGATCTCGCGCTACGACCCGACGCGTATGAGCTGCGGCAAGGTCCAGTCGACGATCGCGCGCCAAGGTGCGGTCATCCTGCGCTATCCGTCGGCACGGGTGCCGGGGTTGCCGCTCTACGACCGCTATGTCCAGAGCCAGCAGTTCTGCACCATGGGCGAGGTGAGGACGCGCGCCTATGTGCCGAGCGCCGACATCAGGTCCTGCCCGGTCTATATCTGCAAGCGTCCGGACAATGAGCGTTTCAGGCACCGATTCATCCGGCGCCATTAGAGTGTATTGATATTCAGGTGATGCCGGCCTGCAAACCGTGGCTTCCTGCGCTTCCGGTGCTCACAGCGGGAGCGGTTACTGCTCTCAAAACCCGAAGGACACCTGCGCCGGCGGCGGCGGGCCGACGCGCACGCCTTCCATGGCCAGCATCTTTTCCTTGGTGACCGAGCCGCCGGGCGCCGAGAAGCCGCCGATCTTGCCGCCGGCGGCCAGGATGCGGTGGCACGGGATGACCAGCGGCACCGGATTGGCGCCAAGGGCCGCACCGGTTTCGCGCGGCAGGCCGGCATGGCCGGCGCGCTTGGCGAGTTCGCCATAGGTGGTGGTTTCGCCATAGCTGAGTTTTCGTGCCGCGTCGTAGATGGCGAGGCGGAAGTCGTCGATGCCGTCGAGATCGACGGGAAAGCCGGTGAAATCGACGTCCTCGCCCGCGGCATAAGCCTTGATCGAGGCGATCAGCTCGACCACCCATAACGGCTGGGCTGTGGAGGTGGAAACGCCGGGATGGCGCATCAGCCGCCGCTCCACCGCTTCGCGGCTGCGTTCGGGCAGGCAGAGCCGGATCAGGCCCTTTTCACTCCAGGCGATGCCCATGAAGCCGATCACTGTTTCTAACACTGCGTGGCCAGCCGTGATCGAAGATGCCGTTTTCATGCTGCGCTCCTTTCCGCAAAGCGGCGGAATCCGGGATTCCCGCCGGTACATATCAGGAACAATATGGCATCGCTGCCTGCATCCCGCCACCCGAAAACCACCAGATGGCCCCGATTGCTACCCACGAATCGCTGGTGTAAGGGAAATCTTAATAACCCGACAAACCGGACTCCGAGCGCGGCTTGCCAGCAAAACAAACCCTTATCGCCATCGGCGTGATCGTGGCGGCAGCCGGCATGAGCGGCTGCACCTCGACCTCGCAGATGAAAGCCGCGCCGTCCCTTACCGAAACCGCGACCACGGCAGGCAGCGATGCCGGCTTCACCGTGCCGCTGCCGGACACGGTTTCGGTACTGCCGCAATCCTCCGGAATCGCGCCCGTCCAGACCGCTGAGTTGACCCCGAGCCCGGCTACGCCGGCACTCGATCCGGCCGTCCAGCCGGCCGCGGCGACCGCCGCCTTTGCCGGGGTGACCCCAACCTCGCCGGCCATGCCCGCGGTGATGGCCGCCAGTGCCTGGCAGGCGCCTCCGCCGTCCAAGGCCGGCCAGCCGATCGAGGCGGCCGGGACCTACACGACCGCCGGGCTTGTCGTGCCGGCAGTTGCCAAGGGCGGCCAGAAAATGCCCGGCGTGCAGCAAGTAGCCTATGTCGTGCCGCAGAACCCGGCCGTACTGGTGCAGTTCCCGTCGGCGCCCGTCGAGCCGGAGCAGCATGCGACAGGCATGCGCGGCGACGTCGACCGGCTGATCGTCAAATACGCCGCCTTCTACCAGGTGCCGGTGGATCTGGTGCGCCATGTCGTCAACCGCGAAAGCACCTTCAATCCCAAGGCCTACAATAACGGCCATTGGGGGCTGATGCAGATCAAGCATGCGACGGCGCGCGGCATGGGTTATGACGGGCCGGCCAAGGGCCTGTTCGACGCCGAGACCAACCTCAAATACGCGGTCAAATATCTGCGCGGCGCCTGGCTGGTGTCGAACGGCAACGCCAAGAAGGCCGACTGGCTCTACCAGACCGGCTATTATTTCGACGCCAAGCGCAAGGGCCTGCTCGAGGCGACCGGCCTCGGTGTCGACCGCAGGCGCGGGCGTCTTCAGCCCGACGCCTGAGCGCGATGCCCGAACCGCGCCCGCCGGCTCCAAACGACATCCGGCTGCGCAAAATCCTCGATGAGACGCTGGTTGCGCCGCACTGGCCGGATGGCTTTGCCATGCGCTGCTTCGGACATGGCGACGCTCTGCCCCTGCATGCGTTGCTGGGCGAAGTGTTCGACGATGGCACCGACGGCCCCTTCGACGAATGGTGGCCGCGCATTTCCGAAGACCCCGAATTCGACCCGGCGTTGTGTTTCCTCGTCATCGATGCCAAGGGCCGGCTGGCGGCTGCTGCACTGTGCTGGACCTCGGCGTTCGTCAAGGACTTGGCCGTTCATCCCGAGGCGCGCGGCAAAGGGGTCGGCGAGGCGCTGATGTGGCACGCCTTCGCCATTTTTCGCCACCGCGGTGCCGCCCATGTCGACCTCAAGACCAATACGCTCGAGAACGCCGCCGCCGTGCGGCTCTACGAGCGGCTGGGCATGGGGCCCGTCGCCTGGGAAGGCTGACCAGCGACGCTGATCGGTGCCGTCATCGCCACCGGGGATGGCCTGTTCGGGAACCCAAAGCGCTGCTCCGCATTCAATGAACGGTGGGGTCTGACCGGCTGCTGGTGCTGTGCGCCGCCGGCTGCCAAGGGAGATCCACCGATGAAGGTTTTCCACGCATTGCTGGCGTTGAGCATCGCTGCCGTTGTCGCGGTAGGTTCGGCGCGCGCGGTCGAGCTGTCGATCGTGTCGGGCGACACCGGCAACGGCATCAAGGTGCTGCGCGAGATCCTCGACCGCTATGAGAAAGAAAGCGGCAACCAGGTCACCATCATCGCCATGCCGTCGTCCGGGACCGACCAGTTCGGCCAGTACAGGCTGTGGCTCGCCGCGGGCAACAGCGACGTCGACGTCTACCAGACCGACGTCATCTGGGCGCCGCAGCTCGCCAGCCAGTTTGTCGACCTGACCGAGGCGACCAGGGATGTCGTGGCCAAGCATTTCCCGTCGATCATCCAGTCGCAGACCGTCGACGGCAGGCTGGTCGCGCTGCCGATCTTCACCGATGCGCCGGCGCTCTACTACCGCAAGGATCTGCTCGACAAATACGGCGCCAAGGTGCCGGCCACCTGGAAGGAGCTGGGCGACACCGCCAGGCTGGTGATGGACAAGGAGCGCGCCTCGGGCAACAGGGATATCTGGGGTTTCGTCTTCCAGGGCAACGCCTATGAGGGGCTGACCTGCGACGCGTTCGAATGGGTGGTGTCGAATGGCGGCGGCCATATCGTCGAGCCGGATGGCGCGATTTCAATCAACAACCCCCAGGCGGCGGCCGCGCTCGACATGGCCAGGGCCTGGATCGGCACCATCGCGCCGCCCGGCGTGCTCGCCTACCAGGAAGAGGAATCGCGCGGCGTGTGGCAGACCGGCAATGCGGTCTTCATGCGCAACTGGCCCTATGCCTATGCGCTGGGCAACAGCCAGGGGTCGCCGATCAAGGGCAAGTTCGACGTCGCGCCGCTGCCGGCCGGCACGGGCGAGGGCGCCCGGCCGGCGGCGACGCTCGGCGGCTGGAACCTTGCGGTCTCGAAATATTCCAGGCACCCGGACGCGGCGATCGAACTGGTCAAGTTCATCGCCTCGCCGGCAATGCAGAAATACCGCACGCTCAAGACCGCCAACCTGCCGACCATCCAGGCGCTCTATGACGATGCCGACATCGCCAGGCAACAGCCGATCATTCCACATTGGAAAGGGGTCTTCCTCAATGCCGGGCCGCGGCCCTCGGCGGTGACCCGGAACAAGTACAACGAAGCGTCGAGCCAGTTCTGGAACGCCGTGCACAAGACCTTGTCCGGCGAAGGCAGCGCCGCCGACAACCTGGCCGATCTCGAGGCGACACTGACCCGATTGAAAGGCAAGGGCTGGTGAGCGCGCACCCGGCTGATGCGCGCTCTGGTTCGCGCCTGATGCGCCAGCGCGTGCGCTCGGCATGGCTGTTCCTGGCGCCGATGCTTCTGGTGCTCGCCGCCGCTGCCGGCTGGCCGCTCGCGCGAACGGTCTATTTCAGCTTCACTGATGCCTCGCTGTCCGATCTCGACGCCCGCCAATGGGTTGACCTCGCCAATTATGTCTCGGTGCTGCGCATGCCGAGCGGCAGGATCATCTATGACGGGCTGCTTCTCGATCCGGTCTGGTGGGGCGCCGTGTGGAACACCGTGCGGTTCGCAGTGATTTCGGTGACCTGCGAGACGATCCTCGGCATGGTCGTCGCCCTGGTGCTCAACGCCGAATTCCCAGGGCGCGGCATCGTCAGGGCGGCGATCCTCATCCCCTGGGCGATCCCGACCATCGTCTCGGCGAAGATGTGGCAGTGGATGCTGAACGACCAGTTCGGCATCATCAATGTCGTGCTGATCAATCTCGGGCTGATCGACCACAAGATCGCCTGGACCGCCAGCGCCGACACGGCGATGGCCGCGGTGCTGATCGTCGACATCTGGAAGACCACGCCTTTCATGGCGCTGCTGATCCTGGCCGCGCTGCAGATGCTGCCGCGCGAGATCATCGAGGTCGCCAGGCTCGACGGCGCCAATTCATGGCAGATCTTCTGGCGCGTGACCTTGCCGCTGATCCGCCCGGCAGTGATGGTGGCGGTGATCTTCCGGGCGCTCGATGCGCTGCGCATCTTCGACCTGATCTATGTGCTGACACCTAACAATGCGCATACCAAGTCGATGTCGGTGTTCGCCCGCGAGAACCTGTTCGAATTCGACAAGTTCGCCTATGGCTCGGCCGCCTCGACCCTGCTCTTCCTCATCCTCGCTTTGCTCACTATCCTCACCATCCGCATCGGCCGGATAAGCCTGGATGGAGGCCGCTGAGATGTGGCTCCTGAAGCGCGCGGCCTTCTATCTGCTGATCGGGGCAATCGTTCTCATCGCGGTGTTCCCGTTTTATTATGCCATCGTCACCAGCCTGAAATCGGGGACCGCGCTGTTCCAGGCCGATCTGTGGCCGAAGGCGCCCAGCCTCGGCAATTATCGCAATGTGCTGGCCGAAGGCGCCTTCGTGCACAACCTCCTCAATTCGCTGATCGTCTCGGGCGCGGTCGTGGCGCTCTCGCTGTTCCTTGGCGTCACCGCCGCCTACGCGCTGGCGCGTATCCGTTTTCGAGGCCGCTCGGCGTTGCTGTTCGCCATCCTGTCGGTCTCGATGTTCCCGCAGGTAGCTGTGCTGGCCGGGCTGTTCGAGCTGGTGCGGATGTTCGGCCTCTACAATTCGCTCTTCGCGCTGATCTTCTCCTACATGATCTTCACCCTGCCGTTCACCGTCTGGGTGCTCACCGCCTTCGTCCGCGACCTGCCGGTCGAGGTCGAGGAGGCGGCGATCCTCGATGGCGCGACGCCATGGATCATCATCACGCGCATCTTCCTGCCGCTGATGTGGCCGGCGCTGGCGACAACCGGGCTGCTGGCCTTCATCGGCGCGTGGAACGAGTTCCTGTTTGCCCTGACCTTCACCTCCAACGATGCGCGGCGGACCGTGCCGGTGGCGATCGCGCTGCTCTCCGGCAATTCGCAGTTCGAAATCCCCTGGGGCAACATCATGGCGGCCTCGGTGATCGTCACCGTGCCGCTGGTGGTGCTGGTGCTGATCTTCCAGCGCAAGATCGTCTCCGGCCTGACCGCCGGCGGAGTGAAGGGGTGAAGCAGTTGCGGGCGCGTAAAAATGTCGGACCCGGTTACGGCGAAACGTCCTTGGGTCGTAGAGCACCCTGCCGGGACGCCGGCGCGACGACTTGAAGGAGCCGATCATGATCACCTTTCCCAACGAATCCGCCAAATACCGCACCGCGCGCGAAAAGCTGCTGAAGAAGGAAATCGAGCTGCGCCGCGCCATGGAAGCCGTGGCCGAGGCGCGCCGGGCGCTGCCGCCGGGCGGGCTGGTGCCGCAGGACTATGTGTTCGATGGGCTGGATATGTCAGGCAAGACCGCGAAGATAAAACTCTCGGAGTTGTTCGCGCCCGGCAAGGACACGCTGATCCTCTACCAGATGATGTTCCCGCGCCATCCGCAGGAGATGCGCGACGTGGCAACCAGCGGCGGCACGGCGAAGCTCGCCCGGCCCGACCAGCCATGCCCGTCCTGCACCGCGCTGCTCGACCAGTTCGACGGCGCGGTCGGCCATCTCGAAGCCGCCGGCTTCAACTTCGCCGTCGTGGCCAAGACGGCGCTCGAAAACCTCGTCACGCTCGGCCGCGATCGCGGCTGGCGCAACATGCGGCTGGTGTCGTCGGCCAACAACAGCTTCAAGCGCGACTACAACGCCGAGGATGCCGACGGTGCGCAGATCCCGCTGCTGTCGGTGTTCCACCGCGACGGTGACGGCGTCAGGCATTTCTGGTCGTCCGAACTCGGCTTCGCGCCTACGGAGCCCGGCCAGGACCCGCGCGCCATCGGCACCTGCGAGATCCTGTGGAACCTGATGGATTTCACGCCGGAGGGCCGGCCGAACTGGAACGAGCAGCTGCAATATGGCGAGGCGTGCTGCCACTGAGGGGCCTGGCGCAACTTCGTCTCGCCTGCGGCGTTGGAACCCCGAGGGAACCATTCCGATCGGAGATCCCAGATGAAAATGTTCCTGACCATGGCCGCCGTCGCGCTGACCGCCGTCGCGCCCGTCGCGCTTGCCCAGACGAACGGCACCAGTTCGAACGCGGTCGCGCCCATGTTGCCCGACAGCAAGGTCGACACCCCGACCTTTGTCGGCACCGTGCCCAGCGCCAATGAATTCGAGATCCAGTCGAGCCAGCTCGCCGAACAGAAATCCGCCTCGGCGGACGTCAAGGCCTTCGCCGGCCAGATGATCAAGGACCACACCAAGGCCGGCGAGGACTTCAAGCAGGCGCTGAGCAAGGGGCAGACCACTGCCTCGGTCAAACCCGCCGGACCCGCGCTGCAGCCCAAGGACCAGCAGATGCTGGACCAGCTGAAAGGCGCCAGCGGCAAGGAATTCGACCAGAAATACGTCATGATGCAGACCGAGGCCCACAAGCAGGCGGTCGCCCTGTTCAGCACCTATGCGAAATCCGGCGACGACCCTGCGCTGAAGGAATTCGCCAAGAAGACGCTGCCGACGCTGAAGGAGCATGAGAAGCACGTGAAGGAGCTCGGCGCGGCGCTTTAGGGGCTGGGCGAGCTGTTCGGTCAAGGGCAGGCCACCCTTCTGGCTGGTGGAGACCTCCTTCATTTCGTCATCCACGGGCGGAGCAAGGAGCGCAGCGACGCGGCGCAGACCCGAGGATCCATGCCGGGACTTCAAAGCGTCGCTACGGTTCGTAATTCTGTTCCGCTGCGTCCCCGATTGACGTCGCGGCATGGATCCTAGGGTCTCCGCGACGCCGCTCCGCGGCTGCTTCGCCCTAGGATGACGAAGTTGGGGTGGCTTCGATCAATCTCCATGTCACAAAGCTGGCAAACCCCCACCCCGCAAGAAGCCCCTGTGCCTCCACCCGCCATGCGCTAGACTGCGCACATCACCCGGGAGCACCCCATGCCCAAGATCGACCTCGCATCCGTGCCCGTGCGCAAGGGCTCGGGCTACCCCGCGCCCTTCGACGCCCCTTGCGCCGAACGCACGCGCCGGCGCCTTGGCGATGCCGGCGGGCTTACCGATTTCGGCGTCAACCTGATGACATTGCCACCCGGCGGCTGGTCGAGCCAGCGTCACTGGCACAGCCACGAGGACGAGCTCGTCCATGTGCTGGAGGGCGAACTGGTGCTGGTCGAGGATGGCGGCGAGACGCTGCTCAAGGCCGGCGATAGTGCTGCCTTCGCCAAGAACAGCGGCAATGGCCACCACATGATCAACCGCGCGTCGGTCACCGCGCGCTACCTCGAAGTCGGCTCGCGCAATCGCGATGATGTGATCACCTGCTCCGACATCGACATGATGAGCCCGAGTTCGGACGGGCGGTTCCTGCACAAGGACGGCACGCCCTATCCTGGGCAGGAATGAGGGCTGGACCATGCGTCGGCGCTGGCGTTCCGCCCGTGCCGGGATAAGCTGCCTATGACCGCGGGAGTCGACGCCAGCCCCCTCATCCGGCCGCTTCGCGTCCTTCTCCCCGGCGGGGAGAGGAGACTGGCGCTGGCGCTCGTAATCTCCTCTCCCCTCGGGGGTCCGAAGGACGGGCGAGACAAGCGGCTCGCCCGGAAGCCGAGCGAAGCGGAGGCTGGGTGAGGGGGCCTTGGCGCCAGCTTGGCCAACAAGGGAGCACCACCATGAAAAAAGAAGTCATCGAAGTGCCCGTCATGTCGGACAAGGTGCGGGCGCTGGGCCTGCCCTGTTCGACGGCGGTGAGGGCCAACGGCTTCGTGTTCATCTCGGCGACGCCGCCGGTGGACATGGTAACCGGCGAGATGGTGCGCGGCGACATCGAGGTCCAGACAGACGCGTCGCTGAAAGCGCTGAAACACTGCCTGGAAGCGGCCGGCACCTCGCTGGAAAACGTGGTGATGGTGCGCATCTACGCCGTCAATTCCGGCTTCTACAACGCGATAAACAGGGTGTACGCCCGGTATTTTACGACCAACCCGCCGGCAAGGAGTTTCGTGCCGGTGGCGTCATGGCCGATGGAGTTTGATATCGAGATTGAGTGCGTGGCGGTGGGATGAGGGGCCGCATCGCCCGAATTATGGCCAAACGCTGCTCAAGGCGGCGACCGGGTGTGGACCTGCGCCAAAAACAACGGCACAGCCACTACATGCAATCACATCTGGAACAAAATACGAACATATGCTATAAGCTGTGAATCACGGCTAGTTGCGGCCCGATTCCCAACTAGAATGGGACTCCACATTCGACCATATGTCTGCTCCAATACGAGAAAGCATTGGGGCGATGTGACATGGCTGAAGAAAATAGAATTATTGAGTTTTGTATCCTTAACATTGCCGCCAGTCCGCACCCCAGCGGTGTTTACGTTGACCTACTCAACAGAGCTTCCTTCAATCCTGTCAATTTTTGGGGCGAGCTATTTGCCACGGTGTCACCTCCAGAAAAAGTTGAAGATGGTTTCTACCGAGGGAGGTTGCTGCTCTGGACAGAGATCAACACCTCAGAGCCCGCAATTCGAAAGGACATTTTGGAGGAAGTTCCGTTCGATCAACTGGCGCTCAACCTTCCCCCCGACGTCGGTTTCAACGGCAAAGTTTTCCAGTACATCTTGCGCGAGCGAGATCACGTCCTATTTCTCGAGACGAGGAACGACCTCGACAAGAGAGTGTCCCCACAGCGAGCGCGGAAGATATTCAATGCCTTGTTCGCGCCGCCGATTCAAGGAATTGAGGCCCCGCTTGTCGAGGTCACCGTCATCCCAGACGAGGATTTGCTTAAACGGATTCTTGCTATTTCGAAACTCAAGCGGCTTCACATTCATCTCGTACGCCCCAATGCCGACGCCATTGATCCGCAAGAGATACTCGACAGGCTTGTTCAGCAGGGCGCCAAGAGCCAAGATGTCATTTATGTCGCCGCTCCCGGTCCTGATGGGCTAACGCCAAATGAAGAGACAACGACCCAAGCAGAAGTCGCTTCGCACAACGGATACGTTAAAGGTTCAGGAGTCGAGGAAGATGGTGAGTCCGTCAGCCTTAGCACCAAGGAGCACCCCCGCGTCATTCGACGCATCTTCGGGGAGTTGGGTTCGACGTTTGATGAGGCTCTTGCTGTCGCCCGTGAGACGGTTTTTAAAATCACCGGCCAGTAGAACTTACCGAATCTATTGGAAGCTATACGGGGGTCTCCCAGCTCTTCTGAAGTCACCGTATTTGTATGTGTCTCTCATGATTACATGGGCACTCAAGCCAATTTGGCTGGCCGTTATAAGTGACGCGAGGTCTTGGCCGCAATTTTCCATTGATATTATACCCAGTATGTTGGGTTTCTCGATGGGAGGAATGGCAATTATGCTCGCATTTTCGAATGCTAAGATATTTAAGACGATAGCTGAGGATGGAAAATCTACTTCATACTTTATGAAAATTATCAGTAACTTTTTTCACTTTATTCTTGCGCAAACTTTTTCTATTATGTTCGCTCTCTTTTCGGTTGCATATTCAAACGACTATCTGTCTTTTGTCGGTTTTTGGTCGCTAATTTACGCGATGCTCGTTGGTTTAGCTACTGCCGGTCAACTTCTCATGACGGCACAGATATTTAACGCAGCTGCATCTGTCATGAAGGACGGCGACGACGGCTGATTCAGAATGATGGACCGTCATTGTGCGGCAATTCTATTCAACGACGTATGCTATGGGAAGCGCAGGTGGGACTATATACAAAAGACGGCCAGCCCTTACAGTCTTCGGGAGACAAGGTTTACAGCAGATCGGGTGAGATAGTCGGCCGTATTAAAAGGGTAGCCCGCGCGATTTCCTGCCGCAGATCCAGCCCGATTCGCCGCAGTGAACGGAGAACTTACCGTTGCCACCCTCACCCAAAATACTCCTGAAGCGGCCT
This sequence comes from Mesorhizobium sp. B2-5-13, assembly GCF_006440535.1. NCBI lineage: Bacteria > Pseudomonadati > Pseudomonadota > Alphaproteobacteria > Hyphomicrobiales > Phyllobacteriaceae > Mesorhizobium > Mesorhizobium sp. B2-5-13. The sequence continues at coordinate 11,377 of NZ_VFUI01000040.1, forward strand.
GACCTCCAAACTCCCCGCCTTCAACGCCGCGATCGCTTCCGCCACCGCAGCCGCGCCCGACAGCGTCGTGTAATACGGCACCTTCTGCATCAGCGTTGCCCGGCGCAGCGACTTCGAGTCCGACACGGCCTTCTGGCCGTCCGTGGTGTTGAAGACGATCTGCACCTGGCGGTTGCGGATGGCGTCCTCGATGTGGGGGCGGCCCTCCAGGACCTTGTTGATCTTTTCCGCCACCACGCCGTTTTCGGCGAGGAAGCGCTGCGTGCCTGACGTCGCCAACACCTTGAAGCCGAGGCCGGCGAGGCGCTTGACGGCCGGCAGGATGCCTTTCTTGTCCTCGTCGCGCACAGAGACGAACAGCGTGCCGGAGCGCGGCAGGTCGACGCCGGCGCCGAGCTGGCTCTTGGCGAAGGCGAGCGCGAAGTCGCGGTCGAGGCCCATGACCTCGCCGGTCGAGCGCATTTCCGGGCCGAGCAATATGTCGACGCCGGGGAAGCGGGCGAAGGGGAAGACGGCTTCCTTGACCGCGATGTGGCCGGGATTGCGCGGGTCGGGCATGGCGCCGTAGTGGGAGAAGGCGTCTTCCAGTGTCTCGCCGGCCATGATGCGGGCGGCGATCTTCGCGATGGGACGCCCGATGGTCTTGGCAACAAAAGGCACGGTGCGTGATGCCCGCGGGTTGACCTCCAGCACATAGACCGTCCCGTCCTTGATCGCGTATTGCACGTTCATCAGCCCGCCGACATTGAGCGCGCGGGCGAGTGCCGCCGTCTGGCGCTCCAACTCGTCGACGAGTTCCGAAGGCAGCGAGTGGACGGGGAGCGAGCAGGCCGAGTCGCCCGAATGGATGCCGGCTTCCTCGATGTGTTCAAGAATGCCGGAGACGAAGGTCGCCTGGCGATCGCAGAGGCAGTCGACATCGACCTCGATCGCGCCCGACAGATAGGTGTCGAACAGCAGCGGGTTCTTGCCCAGCAGCGTGTTGATCTGGCCGGTCTTGTCGTTGGGGTATTTCTGCTTGATGTCCTCCGGCACCAGGCCGGGCACGGTGTCGAGCAAATAGGACTGCAGCATGCCCTCGTCATGGATGATCTGCATGGCGCGGCCGCCGAGCACATACGAGGGGCGCACCACCAGGGGAAAACCGAGTTCGCCGGCGACGAGGCGGGCCTGCTCGACCGAATAGGCGATGCCGTTCTTCGGCTGGCTGAGGTTGAGCTTGTGCAGCAGCTTCTGGAAGCGGTCGCGGTCTTCGGCGAGATCGATCATGTCGGGCGAGGTGCCGAGGATAGATATCCCTGCCTTCTCCAGCGCGTCCGCCAGCTTCAGCGGCGTCTGGCCGCCGAACTGGACGATGACGCCGACCAGCTCGCCCGAGGCCTGCTCGGCGCGCAGGATCTCCAGCACGTCCTCCGCCGTCAGCGGCTCGAAATAGAGCCGGTCCGAGGTGTCGTAGTCGGTCGACACGGTCTCGGGATTGCAGTTGATCATGATCGCTTCATAGCCGGCATCGCGCAGCGCGAACGCCGCGTGGCAGCAGCAATAGTCGAACTCGATGCCCTGGCCGATGCGGTTCGGCCCGCCGCCGAGGATGACGACCTTTTTCCGCGCCGACACCTGCGCCTCGTTGGCGAGCGTACCGGCGAAGGGCACTTCATAGGTCGAATACATGTAGGCGGTGGGCGAGGCGAACTCGGCGGCGCAGGTATCGATGCGCTTATAAACGGGATGAACGTCGAGCTTTTCACGAATCTTCTGAACGACTTCGGCGTCGGTCTTCGTCAGCGACGCGAGGCGGGCATCGGAGAAGCCCATGGCCTTGAGCATGCGCAGGTTGACCGCGTCCTGAGGGATGCCGTGCTCGCGGATGCGGGCTTCCATGGCGAGGATGCCGGCGATCTGTTCGAGGAACCATGGGTCGATCTTGCACATGGCGTGCACGTCTTCGAGCGACGTGCCCATGCGGATTGCCTGCGCCACCATGCGCAGCCGGTCCGGCGTCGGGGTGCCCAAGGCGGCGCGGATGGCGTTGCGGTCGTCCGGGTTGTTACCTAGCGCATGGCCAAGGCCGGGAATCTCGATCTCGTCGAGGCCGGTGAGGCCGGTCTCCAGACCGCGCAGTGCCTTCTGCAGCGATTCCTGAAAAGTGCGGCCGATGGCCATGACTTCGCCGACCGACTTCATGGCGGTGGTCAGCACCGGCTCGGCGCCGGGGAATTTCTCGAAGGCAAAGCGCGGGATTTTTGTGACGACATAATCGATGCTCGGCTCGAACGAGGCGGGCGTGGCGCCGCCGGTGATGTCGTTCTCCAACTCGTCCAGCGTGTAGCCGACGGCGAGTTTGGCGGCGATCTTGGCGATCGGGAAGCCGGTCGCCTTGGAGGCGAGCGCAGATGAGCGCGAGACGCGCGGGTTCATCTCGATGACGACGAGGCGGCCATCGGCGGGGTTGACGGCGAACTGCACGTTGGAGCCGCCGGTCTCGACGCCGATCTCGCGCAGCACCGCGATCGAGGCGTTGCGCATCATCTGGTATTCCTTGTCAGTCAAGGTCAGCGCAGGGGCGACGGTGATGCTATCGCCCGTGTGCACGCCCATCGGGTCGATGTTCTCGATCGAGCAGACGATGATGCAATTGTCCGCCTTGTCGCGGACGACCTCCATCTCATACTCCTTCCAGCCGAGCACGCTTTCCTCGATGAGCACTTCGGTGGTCGGCGAGGCGTCGAGGCCGGACTGGACGATGTCGTAGAATTCGGCCCTGTTATAGGCGATGCCGCCGCCGGTGCCGCCCATGGTGAAGGAGGGGCGGATGATGGCGGGCAGGCCGACATGGTCGAGTGCTTGGGCGGCGATCGCCATGCCATGGCTGATGTAGCGCTGCTTGCGGTCGCCTTCGCCGAGGTTCCAGCGGGTTTCCAGCGCGTCGAGTTCGGCGTCGAGATTGTCCGGCTTCTCGGCTTTCAGCGCGGCGCGCTCGGCCTCATGCGTCTTGCGGTCGGCGTTCTTGACGTCGGTGGCGTTGGCCAGCATCGACTTCGGTGTTTCCAGCCCGATCGTCTTCATCGCCTCGCGAAACAGCGCGCGGTCCTCGGCCTTGTCGATGGCATGCGCGTCGGCGCCGATCATCTCGACATTGTAACGCTCGAGCACGCCCATGCGGCGCAGCGACAGGGCGGTGTTGAGCGCGGTCTGGCCGCCCATGGTCGGCAGCAGCGCGTCGGGCCGCTCCTTGGCGATGATCTTGGCGACGACTTCGGGCGTGATCGGTTCGATATAGGTGGCATCGGCCAGTTCCGGGTCGGTCATGATGGTGGCCGGGTTGGAATTGACCAGGATGACGCGGAAGCCCTCTTCCTTCAGCGCCTTGCAGGCCTGGGTGCCGGAATAGTCGAACTCGCAGGCCTGGCCGATGACGATGGGGCCGGCCCCGATGATCAGGATCGACTTAATGTCGGTGCGTCTTGGCATGTCTGTGAATTCCGTTCGGCAGCGGGCTTGCACAAAAAACCGGGACGGGAAGACCCGGCCGGTTGTGCTCGCGATTCTGGTATCAGGCTAGGAGGGCCTTATAGGGAAGAGTTTTGCCCGATGTAACCCCGAAAATGAAGGGTTCACAGCGCCAAGCAAACAAGCGCCTCATTCCCTCGCGCCAGCGCCCTAATCCCCCAGCACCACCGTATCCGTGATCTCAAACCGCTCCGCCACGCCGATGCGGATCATGTTGAGGTTGCCTTCCCTGGTGAAGCGGAAGTTGCTGCCGGCGTCGGAGCTTGCCGGCAGGCCGGCATCGAAGGAGATGACGCGGCTGCCGCCATCGGGCCAGGTCACGGTCACGTCGGCCTTATCAGTGCCCTTGCGCGTCACGCTCGCCGCGCAGGGCGCCATGGGCTGTCCAACGTAGCGGGCGCAGGGAATTTGCAGGGTTCCATTCGCCGCCAGCGCCAGGCCATAGGCATCCTGCATGGCGATCTCCGCCGCGGATTTTGGCATGGGTTCGGGACTGGCCGGCTGGCTCGCGCTACCCAGCCGGGCGGTCAGGTCGGGTGCATCGGGCGTCGCGTCGGCTTCGGCGGCCATGGCCTCCGCCGCCTGGTCGGGCACCGTCGCCGGATTGAGGGGCACGAGATAGCGGGCGGGGGCCCAGCCGGTGGCTTTGGGGTTGTCGGACTCGATCTTGCACCAGGGATGGCCGTCAATGTCGTTGCAGCCGAGGTTTCTCACACTCGCACCGGCAGCCAGGCGGGCCTCGGTCTTGCCGATCGCCGACGGTTTGGCGCGGATATTGAGCAGGTCGTCGGGGGCGAGCCCGGTGACGACGGAGATGAACGGCGCCTCTTCGGCATGCGCCGGGACCACAGACGGCCACGCCGCCATCAGCAGCGGAGCGGCAATCAGCGCATGCAAACTTTTTCGGAGCGTAACTGTGCGCCTCATCATTTGGCCGTGCGCCGTACTCAAATCACCATGCCGCGGCGGTCTCGCCGCATGTCCGGCCGGTTTTATAAGGGACGGCGCGCCGGCATGTAAGCCGGAAAATTCAGCCCAATCATGATGGCAAACCGGGGCGCCGGTGCGGTTCAAGGATTACGGCCGCGCCGCTTCCGGCATGAAGCCGTTGCGCAGGCCGTGCGCCCATTCCGGGCGTCCCGCCTGTTCGGCCTGCCGTGCCGCCGCTTCGTGGTCGTAGTCCACTGCGATCATCTCGAAGCGATCCGGTTGACCGGCGCCGCCCAAGGTGACGATGCCATAGCGCGCATGCGGCGAGCCCTGTTCGGAGACATGCGCCGGCGGCGTGTCGTCGTCATAGGCGGGGCAGCCGATGCTGCCCGGGTTGAAGATGACGGGACCATCGGGAATGCGGATCAACTCGGCCCGGTGGCTGTGGCCGCAGAGCGCGATGCGGCAGGCCGGGCCGGGCCCCTTCAGCCGGCGCCGGATCGTGGCCAGCGGCGCGCGCACCAACTGGCCATCGACGATCGCGTCGAGCAGGTATTTCTCGTCGTGATCGGGGCGGGCATGGAAGGCGATGACGCCAGGTGCGATCTCAAGGATCAACGGCTGGGCGAACAGTGCATCGCGCTGCGCTGGCGTCAATCGCTGCTGCGCATAGACGTCGGACGCCCACATGGTCTCGTCGGCCGGATCGGCGGCGACGCGGCGGTCATGGTTGCCACGCACGGTCGGCAGCTTGAGCGCTTCCAGCCGTTCCATCGTTTCGCGCGGCCAGAGCGGACCCGAAACGCTGTCGCCGAGATTGACGGTGAGGTCAGCGCCGCCGCGATGCCTGAGATCGTCGAGCACGGCCTCGAGGGCGAGAACGTTGCCGTGGATGTCGGCGAGAACGGCGATGCGCATGAGGAGCTTCCGTGGGTGGGCGGCAGGACTTGGTTCCCTCACCCGCTTCGCGAGGGAAAGGAAAAGCTTCAGGCCGGCACTTCCAAATCATGACCGCCGACCGCCGGCAGGGCGGCGTCGTCGGCGGCCGCCGCGATGACGCTGTCGAGCAGGCCGGGGAAACGGGCGTCGAGGTCGGCGCGGCGGAGCGTGATCATGCGGTTTGTGCCGACCACTTCGGTGCGGGTGACTCCAGCCTCGCGCAGTTTGGCGAGGTGGTAGCTGAGGTTGGTCTTGGAGGCGAGGTCGAGAAAGCGGCTGCAGTTCAGCGGCACGCCTTCCTTGCTGGCGAGATAACGCACGATGGCGAGCCGCGTCGGGTCGCCGAGCACGCCGAGCACGACGGGCAGGCTGATCTGGTCCGCATTGGGGTGTGGCAAGCTCATGGCTGGAACCTAAGCGCAGTTCGGGCCGATTTCAACGCGTCGATCCTGCTCGGCCCATACACACGGTTTCTCCACTTCATGACCGTCCTGACACAGTGCTGTCAGCATGGTTCTGCTATTTTGCCGTGGCTCATTGACATGATGCCCTTTTGTGTCCAATTGTTCAATAACTTTTGAACTAAGGACGCTTTCCGATGGACAAGAGAATCTTCTGGCTTGCGCTTGGATCGTTTGCGATCTCGACCGAAGGCTTCGTCATCTCCAGCCTCCTGCCCGATATCGCCAGGGATGCCGGCATCTCGGTGCCGCTCGCCGGTACGCTGATCACCGCCTTCGCGCTCGCCTATGCGATCGGCACGCCGATCCTGGCAACGCTGACTGGTGAATGGGACCGGCGCCGCGTCATCCTGTGGACGCTGGTGTTCTTCGTCATCGGCAACGTCGTTGCCGCCCTGAGCTCATCCTTCGAAGTGCTGCTCGTCGCACGCATCATCATGGCGCTGTCGTCGGGTCTGTTCGCGGCGACCGCGCAAGGCACGGCGGTGGCGCTGGTCGATGATCATCACCGGGCCCGCGCCATTGCCGTCGTCGTCGGCGGCACCACGGTTGCGGTCGCTGTCGGTGCGCCGCTTGGCGCGCTGGTCGCGGCCATCGCCGGCTGGCGCGGCACTTTCTATGCCATTGCCGGCCTTGGCGCGCTCGCCGGCGCCATACTGTGGTACCGGCTGCCGCGCGGCATCATCGGCACCAGGCTGCCGCTGAAGCGCCGGCTGGCGGCGGCCATGCGTCCCGGCGTGATGCCGATCCTGGTGACGACGGTGCTTGCCCTCGTTGGTGCCTTCACCGTGTTCAGCTTCATCGCGCCGCTGGCCATTGAAGGCGCCGGGCTGTCGCCGATCGCACTGCCGGGCATGCTGCTCGCCTTTGGTGTCGGCGCCGTCATCGGCAATATTGCCGGGGGCCAGGCAGCCGATCGTTTCGGCGCGACGCGCACTGTCGGTTGGTCGCTGGCGCTGAGCGCGGCCATGCTCGTCACCTTCTCGCTGATCCCGACCTTCCTGCCGCATCACCTCGCCGGACCGGCGCTGATGGGCATGATGGTGCCGTGGGGCATCGTCGGCTGGGCCTTCCCGCCGGCGCAGGCGAGCCGCATCATCAAGCTCGCACCCGACGCGGCCCCGATCGTGCTGTCGCTTAACGCCTCGGCGCTCTATCTCGGCGTGGCGCTTGGCGCGGTGGTCGGCGGCGCGGTGCTGCGCTACGGCGCGCCGGCCGATCTCGGCCTGATCGCGGCGGTGTTCCCGATCATCGGGCTCGGCATCGTGCTGGCGGGACGGGTGTTTGCCCGGGCCGTCGCCATGCCGGCGGAATAAGACCGGCTCCGGGGCTTGCATCCTTGTTTTTTCGCGGCCGCTTCTTCAGCTGGAAGGAGTGGCCGCGGGCAGTTCCAGCTTCAACGCGGCCACTTCATCGAGTGTGGCCCGCAGTTTCGCGGCCTGCTCCGTGCCGATCATGGCCTCGAATTGCCGCTGGGCGACGCTCCATAGCTTGATCGCTTCGTCGAGCTTGGCCTGGCCTGATGGCGTCAGCCGTACGCGCTTGACGCGGCGATCGTCCTTGTCGGGGAAGGTTTCGACATAGCCGTCGCGGACCAGGGGCTTCAGCGTGTGGCCGAGCGCCGAGAGGTCCATGATCAGCGCCTCGGCAATGGCTCCCATCGCCGGCTCGCTGCCGACACTGATCTGGAAAAGCAGGCCGAACTGTGTGCCCTTCAGGCCGGAAGGCGCCAGCGCGTCGTCATAGAACCGACCGAGCCTGCGCGCGGTGCGCCGCAAGGTGGCATTGTTGCAACGGCTAAATCCGGGCTGCTGAACTTCGGTCATGTCAACTCCTCGCCGGCGAAGAATGCGCCAGCCTGCCGCGGAAAATAGTTTCGGTCGCTGCTGTTGACAAGATACTGGCATATACCTACTTCGCTAAAAGCGGCATATGCCATTAATTGCAATTCCAGATGAGGCCTGGCTTCCACATCGAAGCCGAATGACAGCGAAGAAAAGGAACGTGACAATGAGCAAGAATGACAACAAGGGCACGGCGGTCGTCACCGGCGCTTCATCGGGTATCGGCGCAGTCTATGCGGATCGGCTGGCGGGGCAGGGCTACGATCTGGTGCTGGTGGCGCGCCGTGCCGACCGGCTGCAGGAGCTCGCTGAGAAGCTGCGCCATGCCTACAGCCGCAACGTCAGCGTGATCGCAGCGGACCTGTCCGACGACGACGATGTGCGCCGTGTCGAGCAGGCGATATCGGCCGACGAAACCGTGACGCTGCTGGTCAACAATGCCGGCCTTGGCGGCCAGGCGGTGGTGGCAATCGCCGATGCCGACGCCGCCGAGCGCATGATCAAGGTCAACGTCGTGGCGCTGACCCGGCTGACGCGCGCCGTGCTGCCCGGGCTTTTGGCGCGCAACCGTGGCGCCATCGTCAATATCGCCTCGGTGCTGGCCTTCGACACCTCGTTCGGCGGTATCTACAGCGGCACCAAGGCCTATGTCGTCAACTTCACCGAAGCTCTGCAGCGTGAAGTCGCTGATACCGAGGTAAGGGTGCAGGTGGTGCTGCCGGGCGCGACCCGGACCGATTTCTGGGAGCTTTCCGGCAGCGATATCGATAGCCTTCCGAAGGAGATCATCATGACCGCCGACGATATGGTCGATGCCGCCCTTGTCGGCCTGGCGCGGGGCGAAGCCGTCACCGTGCCGGCGCTTGCCGATACGGGAAAGCTGGACACGTTCCTCGGCGCCCGGCAGGCCTTCTACGGCAGCCTGCACGCCGACAAGCCGGCGGCTCGCTACGCCGCTTGAGGCTGGACGGGAAGGCTGGCGCCGACTTTGCAAGACTTAGGTTCCTCGCCCCCGCGACGCGGGGGAGAGGAAATGGGTATGCGCCTTACGCCGACCGCCACATCGGGATGATCGAGGCGGCGAGCACCAGCGCCAGCACGATGTTGAGCGCGCGCCATTGCCACTCGGTCTTGAGCAGCCGTGCCAGCACCATGCCGGCCACGCACCAGACGGACAGCGAGATGGCGGCGGTGAGGCCGAAGGTCGAGCCGAGCAGCAGCGCCAGTTGGCCCGGCCCGTCGGCAAGCGCGGCGAAGGAGGCAGCCGCGCCCAGCCCCATCGCCCAGCCCTTCGGGTTCATCCACTGGATGCCGGCGCCGCCCAGGAAACTGTTGGGCCTGGCCATGGCCACATCGAGATTGGGCGGCCCGGCGCGGCCGATCTTGATTGCCAGCCAGACGAGGTAGAGCGAGCCGGCGATCTTCATGGCAAGCTGCAGCGACGGCATGGCAAGCAGCAGGCCGGCAAGCCCGGCGGCCGCCGCACCCGTCACGGTCGCGAGGCCGGCAGCACTGCCGATCATCAACGGGACCGAGCGGCGAAAGCCGAACTGCGCGCCTGAAGCGGTCGACAGGGTGGTCGCGATGCCTGGTGTGGCAGTGGCCACGAAGGCAAACAGGATCAGCGGCAAGATAGGCTGGAGCATGGGGACGTCCTTTGTCGGAAGCCCCACGGTAGACGCCGGCTCGCATCAGTAAATGCAATGTTTGCGATGATCAGCATTAGCCTCTATAATGCTGGAATGATCCGCAATCTCGATACCAGCCTCGTGCGCACCTTCGTCACCGTCGCCGACAAGGCCAGCATGACGGCGGCGGCCAACGCGCTGCACCTGACGCAGGGCGCCGTAAGCCAGCAGGTCAAGCGGCTGGAAGAAACGCTCGGCTGCAGCCTTTTCGAACGCGACCGGCGCGGTCTGCGCCTGACCCATTCCGGTGAGCGGCTGTTCGATAAGGCAAGGCGCCTGCTCAGCCTCAATGACGAAATCTGGACCGACATGATGGGGAGCGCGGTGGCCGGCCAGGTACGGCTCGGCGTGCCCTACGATCTTGTCGGCACCTTGCTGGCGCCGGTGCTGAAGACCTATGCCGAGGCCTATCCGCAGGTCGAGATATCGCTGGTCTGCGCCTCCTCGCCGGAACTGGCGGCAGCACTTGCTGCGGGAACCATCGACCTCGCGGTGATCGAGGAGCGGGTCGGTCCGACGTCAGGCGAATGCCTGGCCATCGACCGGCTGGTCTGGGTCGGGGCAAGGGGCGGGGCGGCCCGCGCCAAGCGGCCGCTGCCGGTCTCGATCGTCGCCGACACCTGCGCCTTCCGGCCGGTGGTGCTGTCGGCACTCAACGAGCATGGGCTGGAATGGCGCAGCGTGTTCGAGAACGGCAACATCGACGCGACCACGGCGACGGTGCGCTCGGACCTCGCCGTCACCACATGGCTGGCTTCCACCGTGCCTCCGGATCTCGACATATTGCCGTTCGACACCGGCCTGCCGCCGCTGCCGAATTTTGCCATCAACCTGCATCTGCCGAGGCATGGCGTCGGGCCGGCGGCGCAGGAGTTCGCACGGCATATCCGTGAGGGGCTGGGGCGGCGATTGCAGGCGGCTTGAGGAGTCGCGTCTAGCTGGTCACCCCTCAACCGTCTCGGCGCTACGCGCCGATCCACCTTCTCCCACAAGGAGGCCTTTGCACGGGAGCCGATATTTGGCGCACGTGATGCATGGGCGTTTTTTGAAAGGCGA
>NZ_VFUI01000041.1:0-20350 GCF_006440535.1 Mesorhizobium sp. B2-5-13
ACATTCCGCCAAACCAAATTAAGGTCATAATCCGAGGTCTCTTGGAGAACACGCAAGGCACGAGGCAAATCAATACCGTTCTGCTCCAAAAAAATTGGATCGTTGAAGAATAGCCTTCTCTTTAAAATTGGAGCTCTACCTGCAACAGCTTCATCAATTTCAATAAATACTGGATATTTCGATGTAAATTCACTTGATTCGACATATATCGAAGACTTGTACAAAAGATTTTCAAAAAACTCTGTAAAGCGAGTTTCGTGAATCACCACTGAATCCGTATAGTTTCTAATCGTCGGCATGCTTTCCCAATAGTTCCGGAAAGCATGCGAGATAAGCATAGCCCTTCTTACTGCAATAAAATGAGAATTTAGATGGCTAGGCAAGCTCCCTTGTCCTGCAAAAGGACTGGGCACCATTTCTTTGTGGCCGGAGATGCCCCAAAAATCACAGTCTCGGCTTTCCATTTCCGAAAACATTTCCGAGAACGGGAAAAGAGGCCCGTAGAATGTGTGATTCAGCAGAAGGATTTCGTCAAAGTCGCCGAGCTTGTCGTAACCTATAAACTTGAGTCCATCGCTGTAGGCACCAACGTCGAACCCCGTATTTTCACGGATGACAACGTCGTCGGCAGCAGACCTCGCTGACATTTCTGATGATTTTGAAAGGTTGCCATTGGAGACAAAGATAATCGTCTCTACGAATGGCCTCAGCTTTCCCAGAAGGAAGAATATGTATTCATCAGCAAGACCATCTTCATCGTAAAAGAAGAAAATTGCCGCACGGCGCATCCCCAAACCCTCGCAACCAAATCCATGTGGCATAAGGGACCACGTCTCCCGCTAAGGCTTTTAGCATACTTTCGTGTAACGATGCCGCAGTTCTAGCCAAGCCGTGAATCGATCCACTCTGAAAGTTTGCCGATACCGCGCTCTACGTCATATAACGGTCGCCATTCCAGTTCGCGCACCGTCCTGTCAATGTTGGCGACAGAGCAGCGCACATCACCGTTCCGGAACATGCCGTTGACGTGCGGCTCGGGTGCCCCATATCGCTTCGCGATGATTTTCGCCAGATCAAGGACCGTGGTCTTGGAGCCCGTGCCGACATCATAGGCGAGCGATTGCGACAGATTTGTTGTCGTGGCCTTGTCGATCGCCGAGGCGACATCGTCAATGAAGACAAAATCCCTTCCGATATCGCCATCTTCATAGATCGGGATGCTCTTGCCTTCCTTGGCCATCCTGATGAACAACGACACAATTCCCGTGTAGCTATTCGTCAAGGACTGGCCAGGGCCATATACGTTTTGAAGACGAAGCACGTTGACGGCCGTTCCGAATGACAGGGCCCAGGCCCGCAGTATCTGTTCCTGGGTTAGTTTGGTCGCCCCGTAGATACTGGTCGGATTCGGTGTCGTTTTTTCCGCATCCATTGGCAGAGGTTCAAGGCCCGGAAAATCCCACTCCGCGCGCTCAAGCTGCTGCTTCGATCTCTGACCCGGATAGGTTACGTGGCCGGTCCCCCTTGGACGCCATGCCCCTTCTCCGTAGACGGCGCGGCTTGACGCCAGGACAAAGCGCTCAGGAACATGCGATGCGGTGGCGAAAGCGTCCAACATGCGGGTTGTCCCAAGGACGTTCGCCATCGCGTGGCGAGAGGCCTCTGTTAGCGATTGTCCGGTGCCCGTTTCGGCCGCAAGATGCACGACGATTTCAGGCCGGGCGGTTTCCAACGCCTGCGTCCAGGTGGAAGCCTCGGTCACATCCGCAATCACGAGTTCAACCCGCGGATCAAGTTCGGCGGGACGCTTTCGCTCAGCGTGAATCTGTGGGTGCAGGATGTCCACTACGATTACACGACCGAAACGATTCGCCAATTTGGTGGACAGCGCACAGCCAATGAAACCGGCTCCGCCAGTCACTACACATGTTTTAGACATTCAGCATACCCGGTTATTGATATGGCTGTTCGTTACCATCGTCGATCTCATTTGAATAGACGCAGAGGGGCTCAGTTCCAGATGGGCTGGCTTTAAGTGTCACGCCCCCCGTCCGCGCCTGCAAAAAGCTGCAACGGTTCTCCAACCAGATGCCCAATTTGACGACTTGGCACACGAACCGCCCGAATAGGTTTGACATGCATTCCAAACGCCACAAATCGGCGGCGTCCATGGAATTGTTGAGGCGATCGACTGCTAGCCCGTTCGCCGCTAGAATTCCGGATTCTCGCGGCCCTCTAACGCCTCATATCCCCGCTACTATACCGTCCATAACACTATTTCGAGACATCGGTTGTTGGTTGGCAGGTAAGGAGGAGCATTTTTGGCAGGTCACTTTGGAAACGGATGATTTTTTTCGGACACTTCTAAGTAGCGAACTGGATCCGGTCTTTTGGCCCACGGATTTGCTGGATAGAACAAGCGCGTGGTTTGGGCACATACCCTTCGCCCACTGGGTCGTCGGGGCTGCGAAGCCACGCGTCTTGGTCGAGCTAGGAACACACGAGGGCGTTTCGTATTCCGCATTTTGCTCCGCGGTGGCGCGAATGCAGCTGGCGACTCGATGCTATGCAGTCGATACCTGGCAAGGAGATGAACAGGCAGGCTTCTACGAGGATAGCGTATTCCAGAAACTAAGTACTTATCACGACCCACTGTTCGGACGCTTTTCCAGCCTTCTGCGGACAACATTTGACGAAGCGCATAGCCATTTTTCCGACAATTCAATAGATATTCTCCATATTGATGGTTTTCATTCCTATGAAGCGGTAAGGCATGATTTCGAGACATGGCGAGACAAATTGTCAGACCACGCGGTCGTCTTGTTCCATGACACTAATGAATTCGGAGAAGGATTCGGCGTGCACCGTCTCTGGGCAGAACTTGAAAGCGAATATCCCAGCTTCGAATTCTTACATAGCCACGGCCTTGGAGTTTTATGTGTTGGCTCGGCGTCCCCTCAAGCCATTCTGAGTCTATGCAATCTTTCGGAACGCGACAGTGATCAGCTTCGCCAGCGTTTCGATCTCCTAGGAACGCGTTGGGCAGCCGGTTCTCAGAACACTAGGCTGGCATCCTTGCTGCAGCTGGAACATCAGGCTGGCATGCAACACCTTCATGAACGGGAGCGCTTGGCCGCCGAAGTCCATAACCTCGAAGAAGAGTTAAAGCAGGCTCGCCTAACCCACGAAGAAATTCTGGAGCAAACTCGCCTGGCCTACACGGAACTTTTGACGCAGGCTGGCCAAGCTCAACAGGAATTGCAGCAAGATGTGAGTCGGAAGCTTCAGGAAGCTGATGTCAAGATGAGAGAAACCGAACGCGCTCTCAGCGTGAAAATCGCCACGATCGAATCAGAAAAGAATGCTCTTCTTGAATCGACATCATGGCGATTGGCGCGGCCGCTGAGAGCGATGAGGACGGCCACGTCGGCGGTATCGTTGAGCGGGTTTGCCAAAAGGTGCTGGACCACGCTCGGGAGGCGGCGGTGACAAGCTGAGATCCCGTGGGCCTTTTCGCGGTGTCCGTGTCAAGAAAGCCGGCGCACCACCTTCTCCGTCGACTGCCGCCAGTCCGGCGCGTTCCATCCGAACACACCCGCGAATTTCGCGCTTGATAGCCGGGAGTTGGCGGGGCGGCGCGCCTTGGTTGGGTAGTCCATCGTTGTGATATCCCCTACCCGCGCCCAAGGACCACCAGACTTCAGGCTTGTGTCGAGGATATGACGGGCAAAGCCGCTCCAGTTGGTCTCGCCCGTGCCGGCCAGATGATAGGTGCCGAACGCGGCGAAGTCCTTGTCGCGGTGCAGCATGGCGGCCGCATGCAGGATCGCGTCGGCGATATCAAGCGCCGACGTGGGATTTCCCCATTGATCGCCCACCACCGAAATCTCGTCGCGGTCGGCGGCGAGCCTCAGCATGGTTTTCACGAAATTCTTTCCGAACGGGCTGTAGACCCACGCGGTGCGCAGGATCAGGTGGCGCGGGTTGGCGGCCGCCACCGCCTGCTCGCCGGCGAGCTTGGAGGTTCCGTAGACACCGAGCGGCGCCGTCGGGTCGGTTTCGACATAGGCATCGGCCTTGGTTCCGTCGAAGACATAGTCGGTCGAAAGATGGATGACGGGAACACCGAGCCGCGCCGCGGCCTCCGCCACCTTGCCGGCACCGGTCGCGTTCACCGCGAAGGCCAGATCGGGTTCGTGCTCGGCCTGATCGACGGCGGTATAGGCGGCGGCCGACACGACGATGTCGGGCTTCGCAACCGCGATGACGTCGATCACGGTATCGAGTCTTGCCAGGTCGAGCTCCGGGCGACCGAGGGCGACGACCTCCACGCCCGCGCGCGCCTGGCCGGCCTCAAGCAGGCTCGCCGCGACCTGGCCGTCGCGTCCGGTGACGAGGAGCCTCACGCGCCCACCTTGCGTGCTTCGCCCAGCCTTTCGCCGGCATAACGCTGTTCGCGGATCGGCCCCCACCACCATTTGTTGTCGAGGAACCAGTCCACGGTCCTGGCAAGGCCGCTGTCGAAATTCTCCCTGGGCGTCCAGCCGAGCTCGCGGCTTATCTTGGAAGCATCGATGGCGTAGCGGCGGTCATGGCCGGGGCGATCGGTGACGAAGGAGATCAGCTCGCGATAGCGCCTGCCGCCGGCGCGCGGACGCCTGGTGTCGAGCAGGTCGCAGATCGTCTCGACGACGGCTAGGTTGGTGCGTTCCGAATTGCCGCCGACATTGTAGCTCTCGCCCGAATGGCCTTTCGTGGCGACCAGTTCCAGGGCACGCGCGTGATCCTCGACGAACAGCCAGTCGCGCACATTGGCGCCGGCGCCGTAGACCGGCAGCGGCCTTTCGTCGAGCGCGTTGAGGATGACGAGCGGAATCAGCTTCTCGGGGAAATGATAGGGCCCGTAATTGTTCGAACAGTTGGAGAGTACGACCGGCAGGCCGTAGGTCTCGTGCCAGGCGCGCACCAGATGGTCCGAAGCCGCCTTCGAGGCGGAATAGGGCGAGGACGGCGCGTAGGGCGTCTCCTCGACGAACATGCCGCCGTCGAAGGGCAGATCGCCGAACACCTCGTCGGTGGAGACGTGATGGAAGCGGAAGCGGGCTTTCCTGTCGCCGGACAGGCCACGCCAGTATTCGAGCGCGGCATTGAGCATCTTGTAGGTGCCAACGATGTTGGTCTCGATGAAGGCGCCCGGTCCATCGATCGAGCGGTCGACATGGCTCTCGGCGGCGAGGTTCATGACGATGTCGATATCGTCGCGGCGCAGTATGTCGAGCACCGCCCTTTCGTCACAGATATCGGCCTGGGCGAAGCGGTAATTGTGGACATTCTCAATCGGCCGCAGCGAGGCCAGATTGCCCGCATAGGTCAGTTTGTCGAGGTTGGTCACCCGGTAGGCCGGATTGGCGCACAGATGCCGGCATACCGCCGAACCGATGAAGCCGGCACCGCCCGTCACCAGAAAATTCATCCCGCTGTCCTTATGCACAACACGCTCCATCAGGCGAACACCTCGGCCGCGGCCAACATAGGCGCCTTGAGGTCCTTGTCGGAAAGCTGGAACCCGCCGGCCAGCGACGGCCATTCTATGCTGATGGCAGGATCGTCGAAACGGATCGACCGGTCATGCTCGGGCGAATAGGTGTCGGTCACCTTGTACAGCACCTCGGTGTCGGGCACGAGTGTGACAAAGCCATGCGCGAAGCCCTTTGGCACCAGGATCTGGTTGCCTTTTTCGGCCGAGACTTCGAGGGCGACCCATTTTCCGAAGGTTTTCGAGGCGCGGCGGATGTCGACCGCGACGTCGAGAATACTGCCACGGATAACGCGCAGCAGCTTGTCTTGGGCGCGCGGCGCAAGCTGATAATGAAGCCCGCGCAAGACGCCCGGGGCAGCGGAATACGAGTGATTGTCCTGCACGAAAGTCAAATCAATGCCGGCCTGCGAAAAGCGCTCGGCATTGTAGGTTTCCATAAAGAACCCGCGTGCGTCGCCATGGCGTTTCGGAACGATTTCAAGCACCCCATCGATGCCCAGGGATCTCACCTCCAGCATCTCTAGCCCTCCGAAAGATCGACGACACGCCGGCGCAGATAGGCGGCGTATTCGTTCTTGCCCAGGCGGGCCGCGCGCTCCAGCACCATGTCCGCCGTCAGCCAACCCTGTTCGAAGGCGATTTCCTCCGGGCAGGCGACCTTGATGCCCTGGCGATGTTCGATCGTGCGCACGAAGGAAGAGGCTTCGTGCAGGCTGTCATGGGTGCCGGTGTCGAGCCAGGCATAGCCGCGTCCCAGCCGATGAACATGGAGCTGGCCGCGCTCGAGATAGACGTTGTTGACCGCCGTGATCTCGATCTCGCCACGCGGCGAAGGGCGGATGGTCGGGGCGATGTCGACGACATCATTGTCGTAGAAATAGAGACCCGTGACGGCCCAGTTGGACTTCGGTGTTTGTGGCTTTTCCTCGATCGTCAGCGCGGTTCCGGTCGCCTTGTCGAAAGACACCACGCCATAGCGCTCGGGATCCTCGACATGGTAGGCGAACACCGAAGCGCCCCTCTGGCGCGATGCCGCGGCGCGGCAAAGCTGCGACAGCCCGTCGCCAAAATAGATGTTGTCGCCCAGGATCATCGACACGCTGTCCTTGCCGATGAAATCGCGGCCGATGATGAAGGCTTCCGCGAGGCCATTGGGCTGCGGCTGCTCGGCGTAGGACAGTGCCAGCCCAAAATCCGATCCGTCGCCGAGTAAACCACGGAAAGCGGGCAGATCACGAGGCGTGGAAATGATCAGAATCTCTCGTATTCCCGCGAGCATCAACACGCTCAGCGGATAATAGATCATCGGCTTGTCGTAAATGGGGAGAATTTGCTTAGAGACTGCTAATGTTAGTGGATAAAGACGTGTTCCACTGCCTCCAGCAAGGATAATTCCTTTCAAAAAGCTCTCCTTGACATGCCAAAGCCCCCCGGCCCTGAGTGCCTGTGCTTAGGTTTCATGCATTGGCTTGTCAATGCGGCACACGACAAATGCATCGACCATGTTGAATACCGTCCATCGACGGGCACCTCCCGCTTCGGCCGAACCCGTCTGGTCCCATCCTGGCAAAGGCCGAGGCCGTGATCACCGATCGCACTTTCGGCTTTATCGAGGACGGGCCTCAGGGCAGATGGATCAACACCTAGGCCACAGCCATGATCACATATGCCTGGATTTTGGCGGCAACTTCGCCGTTGCCATGTCTGTCTGCAATGGCGGATGCCGCGTAGTCGGTCGCGGCGTCCAGTTTTCCAGCGTCCCTGGCCTCGATTTCGCTGCGAAGAACGGTGCCTTGGCAATAAGCGACGGCCGGAAGGCGCGGGGAGGATGCGCAGCTTTGTTCGGCTCTCGTCTCGATCGTGACATCGGAGAAACCCGCGTCCTCCAGCTCGCGGCGGATCAGCACCTTGTCGTGGTAGCCGTGCGGCGTGCGTGCCAGGAAGCGCGGCGGATCGTCTGGGAAAATCCTCGCCAGCGCATTGGTCACGTCATCGGCGAACACATTCTCCTCGATGCGATCCCATACGTTGAACAGGAACCGTCCTCCCGGCTTCAGGACCCGCCTGGCTTCGCGGTAGGCGGAGGTGCGGTTTGGAAAGAACATCGCACCGAACTGACAACAGACGAGATCGAACGCCGCATCCTCGAACGGCAGCGCCATCGCATCCGCCTGGCGCCATTCGATGCGGCTGTCGGGTGTCTGCCGCGAAGCAGCGTAGTCGAGCATCGGCTGGTTCAGGTCGGTCACGACATAGCTTGCGTCCGGCGCCAGTCTTGGTGCCAATGCGCGGGTGACGACCCCGGTGCCCGCGGCGATTTCCAGGACCGCGCCTGGCGACAGCGCCGCGGCTCGTTGCGCGATATCCACGGCGAACGGCTCGAAAATCAAGGGCACCATGTAGCGGTCATAGTTTTCCGGAATCGAGCCCGCGAACAGCTTGTCCATTTCCAACATGGTAATCCCCACCATCCGATGACTTGGGAGACTAGCACATTTTTTTGGTCCCTGGTCCTTTTCGACCGAAGGCCGGCCTCTACGCGGCCAAGAGCGCGTTCATCACGCCCGCCCAAAATAACCCTGGTACCACTCGACGAACCGCCCTACCCCCTCCGTGACGGAGGTGCGGGGGCGGTAGCCGACCGCCGCTTGCAGCGCCGAAGTATCGGCGAAGGTGTCGGGCACGTCGCCGGCCTGCAGCGGCAGGAGCTCGATGACGGCCTTGCAGCCGAGCGCATTTTCCAGCGCCTCGACATAGGCGGTCAGTTTCACCGGGTTGCTATTGCCGATGTTGAAGATGCGCCAGGGCGCGCTGCTGGTCGCCGGATCCGGATGGCCGGAGTCCCAGGCCGGGTTGGCCGCGGCAGGACTGTCGCTGGCGCGAATCACGCCCTCGGCGATGTCCTCGACATAGGTGAAGTCGCGCGTGTGGTTGCCGTTGTTGAACAGCTTGATCGGCTCGCCGGCCAGAATGTTCCTGGTGAACAGGAACAGAGCCATATCAGGTCGCCCCCAGGGACCGTACACGGTGAAGAAACGCAGCCCCGTGGTGGGCAGGCCGAACAGATGGCTGTAGCTGTGCGCCATCAGTTCGTTGGCGCGCTTGGTGGCGGCGTAGAACTGCAAGGGATGGTCGGCCGGGCGATGCTCGGAAAACGGCATGTCGGTGTTGGCGCCATAGACACTGGAGGTGCTGGCATAGGTCAGGTGCCCGACACGGCTGCTGCGGCAGGCCTCGAGCATGTTGGTGAAAGCAACGATGTTGCTCTCGACATAGGCGCGCGGGTTTTCCAGGCTGTAGCGGACGCCTGCCTGGGCGGCGAGATGGATCACCCGGTCGAAGGCGTGTTCGGCAAAGCAGCCATCAACCACGCTATGGTCGGCGAGATTGCCGTGGATGAAATGATAGCCTGCATTGGTGCCGCGGCTCGCCTCGGCCAGGAGCCGCAGCCGCGCCTGCTTGATCTCAGGGTCGTAGTAATCGTTGATGCTGTCGATGCCGACAACCTCGTCACCGCGCTCCAGGAGCCGCCTGGCGACATGATAGCCTATGAAGCCGGCAGCGCCGGTGACCAGAACTTTCATCACAAAGGCCCGTCCGTAACATGCCTGGTGACCAGGCCCGAGCTGACCGCAGGCCAAGCTCCGGCCCGGAGTGATCCGGGCCGGATGATCTCAAATCAGGAGCGCTTCAGCAATGACCAGACGGCGGGCACGAGGCTGGCCGCGAGAGCGACCTTGATCAGGTCGCCGACGATGAACGGCACGACGCCGAATTGCCAGGATTTTTCCGGACCGATGAGCAGCGCCAGCCAGGCGAAACCCATCGCCATCATCATCACTTCGGCAACCAGAATGGCGTTGAAAAGCTTGATCGGATGACGGTCCCAGCCGCGGTCGGCGGCCCAGCCGACAATCGCGGCCATGACCACGAAGCCGGCGAGATAGCCGCCGGTCGAGCCGAGCATATAGGCGATGCCTATGCCTTTTTCCGGCGTGCCCTGGAAGACCGGGAAGCCCATCGCGCCTTCCGCCATATAAAGCAGCAGGGTGGCGACGCCGAGCCGCATGCCGAAGGCGGCGGCGATCAGGAAGACGGCGAGCGTCTGCATCGAGATGTCGACAGGCCCGAGCACTACCTTGGTCTTGGCCGAAAGGGTCAACAGCAGCGTCCCGGCAATCGCCAGGACAAACTGCGTTGCCAGTCGCGCGGCACCTTCTTGCGGCAAGGCCAGAAAAACAAGCGGGCGGATCGTCGTGGCGGTTGTCATGGTCTTCCCCATTCAATCTCGCCGCGAACCAACAATCGCGGCCTTGCGTTTTTCTATATTTGCTTGCGTGCTATGCGGCAATCGGTTTTGCCGTTCTTGGAATAATGTGGCGACATGGCCCTCAAATTCGATACCAGATTCGACCCCGCTTATGGCCAAGGCGTAAGCGTGGCCCCAGACGTGCAACGCGTCACGGCTGGGAATCCCGGTCCCTTCACCTTTCATGGCACCAACAGCTATGTCGTGGGCCGCGACACGCTGGCGGTGATCGATCCCGGGCCGGATGACGAGGCGCATCTTGAGACCTTGCTCGACGTGATCGCCGGCCGGCCGGTCAGCCACATTTTCGTCAGCCACACGCATCGCGACCATTCCCCGCTGGCGGCCCGGCTGAAGGAGCGCACCGGCGCCCAGGTGCTGGCGGAAGGACCGCACCGGCCGGCGAGGCCCTTGCATATCGGCGAAACCAATCCGCTCGACGCCAGCGCCGACACCGCTTTCGTTCCCGACATCGCGTTGCCGGACAGTGAACTGGTCAGCGGCGATGGCTGGGCGATCCGGACAGTCCTGACGCCCGGCCACACGGCCAATCACGCGGCATTCGCGCTGGAAGGCACTGGCATCCTGTTTTCAGCCGATCATGTCATGGGCTGGGCAACATCCATCGTCGCGCCGCCGGACGGGGCAATGGCCGATTACATGGCATCGCTGGACCGGCTGATCGAGCGCGGCGATCGCCTGCTGCTGCCTGGCCATGGTGGACCGGTGGCTGCGCCGCGCGCTTTCATGCGCGGGCTGAAGACGCATCGCAAGATGCGCGAACGAGCCATACTGGAGCGGATCAGAGCTGGTGACAGGACCATTCTCGCCATGGTCAACGCGATCTACAGGGATACCGATCCCCGGCTGCACGGCGCCGCCGGCCTGTCGGTGCTTGCCCATCTGGAGGACCTGGTGGGACGCGGCGTGGTGGCGACGGACACTGCCCCCGCCATAGATGGCGTTTTCACGCCGGGCCGATAGGCCTGCCCGCCCGCCCACGGTGTTCACCCGACCATCGTCGCCGGCGCGCAATTCGCCCGAAAAATGGCTATTGGGCCGGCGCCGCGCCGACCTGGCCGGCGACTTCCTGGTCCAGTTCCGCCAGGAAATCGGTGATGCGCGCGGCATTGTCGCCAAGATCGTGGCGGCCGTAACGCGAGGCAGATCGCATATCAACGATGACCGTGTCGCCGTCATCCCTCACGCGAATGGCGACGTCCGCAGGAAGGCCAAGAACGAAGCTCGAGGCGATGGCGGTAATGGTCACCTCTGTCTGCCCGGCGAGTTCGGGATAAGGCTCCGAAAGGTCCCAGCCGCGCCGGTCGAGCACCGTTTCAACGGCATTGACGACGGTCTCGAATGGCAGGTCGTAGCTGCGTGCGGTGACCAATGGATAGCTGTCGGTCTGCAACGTCTGCTCACCCGGCGTCGGCGGGGACAGCACGTTCATGTCCCTGGTCCGGTCACCGACATCGAGCGCGGGCGGTTCATCGAAATCGGTCGAGATGTCGCGCAGCGGCGGATAGATCGTCGCCCAGTAGGCGGCAACGCCGTAGGGGGTGAGCACCAGCAGTGCCAGCAAGGCGCCGACGGTGAGATCACGGCCACCACGGTCACCAAAATTCCACAGCCTTGCAAAGGCCAGGCCGGCAAACAGCAGCGCGAGCGCCGCCAGCAGGGCGACAATGCCCAGCACCCACAGGAACACCGGCGTTTGGACGAGGCCGAAGCGATGGCCGACAAAGTTCGTCAGCAAAAGCACCATCGAAAAGGCGCCCGTGCGCCGCGACCAGCCGGCAGCCTTCGACGTTTGCCGTTCGGGAATGCTAACCATTATGCTCTGCGCTGCCCCAACCGGGATGGAGGTTTAGTGCCTTTTTGCGGCGGCTTGAAGCCGAAACACGCAACATCCCCTCAATCCGTCGGCAAGCGATAGTCCCTGAACTGCTGACGCAAGGTGATCTTCTGGATCTTGCCGGTGGCGGTGTGCGGTATCTCGCCGACGAAGGCGACGTCGTCCGGCATCCACCATTTGGCGACCTTGCCATCCATGAAATCGAGAATCTCGGCCTTGGTCGGTTCCTTGCCAGGTTTGGCGACGACGACCAGCAAGGGCCGCTCGCCCCATTTCGAATGCTGGACGCCGATCGCCGCCGCTTCCGCCACATCGGGATGGCCGACAGCCAGATTTTCCAGGTCGATGGTCGAAATCCATTCGCCGCCGGACTTGATGACGTCCTTCGCGCGATCGGTGATTTGCATGTAACCGCCGGCGTCGATATGAGCGACGTCTCCGGTATCGAACCAGCTATCCTTATCGAACTGCTCCGCGCCCACACCGCCATAATAGGCGCGGGCGACGGCCGGGCCGCGTACCTTGAGCCTGCCAAACGTCTTGCCGTCCCACGGCTGCGCGTTGTCATCGTCATCGGTCACCTTCATTTCGACGCCGAAGGGCGGGTAACCCTGCTTGCCCTGGACGTCGAGCCTCGCCTCGCCGTCCAGGCCTGCATAGTCCGGCTTCAAGGTGCACAGCGTGCCGAGCGGCGACATTTCGGTCATACCCCAGGCGTGGATGACCTGGACACCGTACTTGTCCTGGAATTTCGCCATGATCGCGCGCGGGCACGACGAGCCGCCGATCACAACCTTGTTGAGATGGGGAAGCGCCTTGCCGGTCTCTTCCAGATATTGCAGCAGCATCATCCACACGGTCGGCACGGCGGCGCTGAATGTCACCTTCTCCTGATCGAGCAACTCATAGATGGAGGCGCCGTCCATTTTGCAGCCAGGCATGACCAGCTTGGCGCCGGTCATCGGCCCGCTCTGGCCAAGGCCCCAGGCATTGGCGTGGAACATCGGCACCACCGGCAGGATCGTGTCGCGCGCCGACAGGCCCATGGCGTCGGGCATGGCAGCGATCATGGCGTGCAGCACGTTCGAGCGATGGCTGTAGACGACGCCCTTTGGGTCACCCGTCGTGCCGGACGTATAGCACATGCCGGCCGCGGTGCCTTCATGAAAGGTCTTCCAGGCGAAGTCGCCATCAACCTCGTCAAGCCAGTCCTCGTAGGCAACGACACCGGGCAGGGTCGTTTGCGGCATGTGCGCCTTGTCGGTGAGCACGATCACCTTCTTCAGCGATTGGACGGCACCCGCGATCTTCTCGAGCAACGGGATGAAGGTAAGGTCGACGAAGACGGCCTTGTCCTCGGCGTGGTTCATGATCCAGACGATCTGTTCAGGAAACAGGCGCGGATTGAGGGTGTGGTAGATAGCACCGATGCCCATGATGCCGTACCAGGCCTCGATGTGGCGGGCGGTGTTCCAGGCCAGTGTCGCGATGCGGTCGCCCAACGCGAAACCGTCGCGCTCCAAGCGCTGGGCGACCTTGAGGGAACGACGATGGATGTCGGCGTAGGTGGTGCGCACGATCGGTCCCTCGATCGAACGCGATACGATCTCGCGCACACCATGCTGCCTTTCAGCGTTGTCGATCAGCTTGTGGCACAGTAGCGGCCATTCCTGCATCAATCCCAGCATGCCGTTCCCTCCCTCACGCTTTTCACGTCGCGCTTTTGATCGCATTGTGAAGCGAACCGGCGAATTGTCCAGCCACCTACGGGAGCAGCGGACGAAAGTCGGAGTTCGACCTGTATTTGGCAAACGATTGAATCCGGACGCTTTTTAATTTCGTTTGGCGGGCCTTGCTGCCATTCGAGTGACAGGGGCTTCAAATCCATTACGTCGACGCAAACTCTCGTGATCGGACCAACCGCAAAAAAGTGTCATAATCCGGCCATCGTCGGTGTTAAGCTTCGTTAACGGGCAAAGGGGTGCGATTGGCGACTGAGAGAGGTTCGCATGGACGCGCTCGACGATAAGGTTCTCGAGAGTACGCTTGCCGAAAGCCTGGCCGGTGTGGTGCCGGACGAAAAGACTGTTTCCGAAGACGAGTTCGTAGAAGTTGTCGGCGGCGCGCTAGAAGCGGTCGGCGGCACGCTGCTGTTCAAGATGTGCGTCCAGAACGAAGGGGAAGGCCAGCATGTCGCGGCGGCATCCGTCGGCGATGGCGGCAATCGCCAGTTCCTGCTGCTCACCTTGCCAACCGGCGGCGGGGCGCTGAAAGTCGAGACGATTTCTAGAAGCAGCAATCCGGTGGCGGGCATCGCGGCCGCCTATGCCGGGCTGATGGACGCCTTCAAAACCGCCGCCTGAATTTCCGCGGCCACGAGAAGGCAATCTTCGCGCCACGCACGGGCGCATGGCGTCTGTTTTGTTTGTGACTACGGGTCTTGCGCAATCCGGCCGTCCACCACACTTAAGGTCGGGGCAAGGAGGAACCAGCATGGACAAGATCGCCAACCCGGCACCCGGCTTCCAGCGCAATCCCGACAGGATCATCACGATAGAGCCCTATTCCGGCACCGTCACGGTCCGCGCCGGCGATACCGTCATCGCGTCGTCCGCGAAGGCGAAGGTGCTGACGGAGGCCCCCTACCCCGCCGCCTTCTACATTCCGTTCACCGACATCGATTTCGACAAGCTCAGCCGAACGGACCACGCGACCCACTGCCCCTATAAGGGTGACGCCAGCTATTGGAGCGTGCTGCCGGCGGGCGAAGCGGGCAAGGACGCGATGTGGGCCTACCGCCAGCCATACGACGAGATGACCGAGATCCGCGACCACGGCGCGTTCTATGCCAGCAAGGTCACCATCGAAGCCAAGCCGGACTGAACGCTTCGGCCGACGCACTCAAGGGTGCACTGAGATTCAGATCAGGCCCAGTCGTTAGAGCGGTTCGGCGGTTCTATCAAACACTGAACCGCCCTACTCAGTGGTGCCGTGATCGCCCGTCCCGTCGGCGTCGTCGAGCCGCACGAAGGTCATGCCCTTGTCCTTGAGTGCCCGCAGGCCCTGCACCACGCCCTCGCCGGCGGCGTGGGTCGGCTGGTTGATGTGCGAGATAATGACGTCGCCATCCTTGGCAGCGGCGATACGCCTGGCGGTTTCCTTGGCGCCGAGCAGCGAGCCGCCGTCGCCATTGATCGAGAAGCCGGCAATCTTGAAGCCCAGCTTGCGGATCATCGCGATGGCCGAGGGGCTGTATTCGGCGGTTGCGCCACGGAACCATTTCGGCGCTGGCTCGCCGGTCGTGGCCAGAGCCGCGGCCCCTGACTCGACCTCGGCGAGCACAGCCTCCGGGCTGCCGGCGCTGCTTATGCCATAGATCTTCCGTGGCGTGTCGACCGCCGGAACATGGCGGCCGCCGTGATTTTCCAGTTCGAACAGGTCGGGATGCGCCCGCATGATCGCGACGGCCTCGGCGTTGCGCTTCAGCCAGATGCCGGTGACGAAAATGGTGGCCGGTATTTTGTTGTCCACCAGCGCCGAGAGAATGCGCGTGTCGGTCTTGCCGCCGCAGGCATCGAGCGTGAGCGCAACGCGGCCGGTTCCGCTTGCAGCCGGCTTGATGTGCAGCGTGGGTTCGACCAGCGGCGCGGCATGGGCACCGGATATCAGCGCCACCGACATGGCGATCGTGCAGAGATGTTTTTGCAGCAGACGCATCAAACCAAATTCCCGAAACCAAATTCCCGGCTGGCGACTTCAAGCCGCCATCCCATAAAACCCGCATGAAGGCGGAAATCAGACGAGGGATAGCAGAAAAACGCCTGGCGCGGCAATTTGACCTCCGGCTTGGTGAACATTCAGCGACAGTCTTGCCGACCCATCGCCCTCAGACAAAGCGTTCCTTTTTCAGATCGGTGCGTGCGAGGATCTCGCGCACGGCGTCGACGACCGGCTTCACCTCCAGACGCCAGACACAGCAAGCCTTGCTGGGGTCGGACCGACGACACAAATCCCTGGCCACGCAATCGCAGGGCATTGACGGCCGAAGCGCGATGCTGGGCACGCCGACAGGCCCCCAGCGCGACGGATGAGTCAGGCCGAAAAGGCCGACAACCGGGGTACCCGCGGCAGCGGCCATGTGCATCGGGCCGCTTTCGTTGCCGAGAAACAGGCGGGCCTGTTCCAGGACCGCCAGCAGGCTCTCGAGCGAAAGCGCTCCGACCAGGTCGACCACCGGCGTCGCGGTCCCGGAAACGATCCGCGCGGCGGTTTCACGTTCGCCTGGCCCTCCCACCAGGACAACGCCCAGTCCGGTTTCGGCCGCAACCTGGTCAATTGCCTCGGCAAACCGTTCCGGCTGCCATTGCCGGCCCTTGAAACTCGCGCCCGCATGGACGGCGACGAAGGCGTTCGGGTGGATATCGTGCGTGCCCAGAAGCGCCAGGGCTTTCGCGGCCTCGAATGTCGACGGCTGGATGCTCGGTACCGTCACGCGCAAATCGATGCCGAGCGCTTCAAGTGGGGAGAGATAGCGATAGACAAAATGCTGGCCGCCAAACCCGTATGGTTTGGCAAACACATTGGCGGGCTGCCGCTCCAGCAGCTTCAGCGGCCTCTCGGGAGGATTGTAGCCGACACGCTTCCTGGCATTGACGAACCCGCTGACGACCCGAGAGGTCTTGGAATCGGTCACATCGATCGTCAGGTCGAAGCGGAAGCGGCGCAGCGCCCGCACCACGGCATAGACCTCTTTTCCACGCTCCAGCGGGTTGCCTCGCATGCGGGCCCGCCTGAACGTAACCACCTCGGAAGCGATGCCATGCGCAACCACGAAGCTCTCGAAGTGGGCTTCGCAGAGGAATACAATCCTGGCGTCGGGAAATTCGAGCTGCAGGTTCCTGGCGAGCGTCGAGGCGAGGACGATATCGCCTATGAACTTCGTTTGAATAACCAGGATCGAGCGGAACGGAGCGGGTGATATCTGCAACGTCTGTTTCCGGAGACAATTGGCGGTCATCCGCAAATTGGTCGCAAACAATGTCGAGATTACGCTCATGTCGCCAGCACGTTCGCGTGAGTTTTCATACAAAACCGTAAGCTTGGTGCCGGTCTAGCCGCGTCCTGCCTTTGCCGCGTGCACCGCGGCCTGCGCCGCCGCCAGCCTAGCGATCGGCACGCGATAGGGTGAGCAGGAGACGTAGTCGAGCCCGACATCCTCGCAAAAGCGGATCGACGAGGGATCACCACCATGTTCGCCGCAGATGCCAAGCTTGATGCTAGGCCGCGTCGCCCTGCCCTTTTGCGCCGCCATGCGTACCAGTTCGCCGACACCGTCGATATCGAGGGAGACGAACGGATCCTGCTCGATGATGCCCTTCTGGCGGTAGGTTTCCAGGAAGGAGGCCGCGTCGTCGCGCGAGATGCCGAAGGTGGTCTGGGTGAGGTCGTTGGTGCCGAAGGAGAAGAACTCGGCCGACTCCGCGATGACATGGGCACGGATCGCCGCGCGGGGGAGTTCAATCATCGTTCCAGTGAGGTAATCGATCTTGACGCCGCTCTCGTCCATGACGCTCTTGGCGACCGCATCGATACGCGCCTTCACATAATCGAGTTCCTTCACCAGGCCGACCAGCGGCACCATGATCTCGGGCACCACCAGCGCGCCGGCTTTCCTGCCGGCCTCGACGGCTGCCTCGAAAATGGCGCGCGCCTGCATCTCGGCGATCTCCGGGTAAGACACGGCGAGCCGACAGCCGCGATGGCCGAGCATCGGGTTGAATTCGTGCAGCGCCTCGGTGCGCTGTCTGAGCTTGTCGGGCGACACGTTCATGGCGGCCGCGACTTCGGCGACTTCCGCTTCCGTCTTGGGCAGGAATTCGTGCAGTGGCGGATCGAGCAGGCGGATCGTCACCGGCAGGCCGGCCATGATTTCGAACAGTTCCAAGAAATCCGAGCGCTGCATGGGCAGAAGCTTGGCCAGCGCAGCGCGCCGGTCCTTCTCGGTGTCGGCCAGGATCATCTCGCGCATGGCGACGATGCGGGCGCCGTCGAAGAACATGTGCTCGGTGCGGCAAAGACCGATGCCTTCGGCGCCGAAAGAGCGCGCCATGCGCGCATCGAGCGGCGTTTCGGCATTGGTGCGCACCTTCATGCGGCGCACCGCGTCCGCCCACTCCATGATCGCGGCGAAATCGCCTGACAATTCCGGCTGCAGCATCGCCACGGCGCCCTTGAGCACCTGGCCGTTGCCGCCATCGATGGTGATGATGTCGCCCTTGCGGAAGGTTTGTCCCATCGAGAGCAGCGTGCCGGCCCTGTAGTCGACACGCAGCGAGCCGGCGCCCGACACACAAGGCTTGCCCATGCCGCGCGCAACGACGGCGGCGTGGCTGGTCATGCCGCCGCGCGTGGTCAGGATGCCTTCGGCAGCATGCATGCCATGGATATCTTCCGGACTGGTCTCTATGCGCACCAGGATCGCCTTGCGTCCTTGCGTCTTCAGGTCCTCGGCATCGCCGGAGGAAAAGACGATCTCGCCGGTGGCGGCTCCCGGCGACGCCGGCAGGCCGACGCCGATGACGTCGCGCGCGGCTTTTGGGTCGATGGTCGGGTGCAGCAACTGGTCGAGCGAAGCCGGATCGATGCGAGCGACCGCCTCTTCTTTGGTGATCAGCCCGTCCCTGGCCATTTCGACGGCGATCCTGAGTGCGGCCTTGGCGGTGCGCTTGCCGGACCTTGTCTGCAGCATCCACAATTTGCCGCGCTCGATTGTGAATTCGAGGTCCTGCATGTCGCGGTAGTGCTTTTCCAGGCTGTCGGAGATGGTGACGAAGGACTGGAAGGCGTCCGGCATCAGCTTCTGCAGTGACGGCTTGTCGGAACCCGCCGCGATGCGCGCCGCCTCGGTGATGTTCTGCGGCGTGCGGATGCCGGCAACGACATCCTCGCCCTGCGCGTTGACCAGGAACTCGCCATAGAGCTGCTTTTCGCCGGTCGACGGGTTGCGGGTGAAGGCAACGCCGGTGGCCGAGGTCTCGCCCATATTGCCGAACACCATGGCCTGGACATTGACCGCCGTGCCCCAGCTTTCGGGAATATCGTGCAGGCGCCGGTAGGTGATGGCGCGGTTGTTCATCCAGCTCGAAAACACCGCGCCGATCGCGCCCCAGAGCTGCTCGTGCGGATCCTGCGGGAACGGCTTGCCCAGCTCTTCCTCGACCTTGGCCTTGTAGAGCGCGATGACGCCCTGCCATTCGATGGCCGTTAGCTCGGTGTCGAGCTCATGGCCGAGGCTGGCTTTCTGGTCTTCCAGGATTTCCTCGAACACCTCGTGATCGAGACCCATGACGACATCGGAATACATCTGGATGAAACGGCGGTAGCTGTCATAGGCAAAGCGCGCATCGCCGGAATCGGAGGCCAGCGCCTCGACCGTCTCGTCGTTCAATCCGAGATTGAGCACGGTGTCCATCATGCCGGGCATCGACGCCCGGGCGCCGGAACGCACCGAAACCAGGAGCAGCTTCGACGGGTCGCCGAACCGGCGGCCAGTTAGCCGGCCGATATGGTCGAGCGCGACGGTGACGTCGGCTTCCAATCCCGCCGGGTAGGTACGGCCATCGGCATAGTAGGCATTGCAGACCTCGGTGGTGATCGTGAAGCCCGGCGGCACCGGCAGGCCCAGGCTGCACATCTCGGCCAGATTGGCGCCCTTGCCGCCCAACAGATTCCTGTCGCCGGCACGGCCTTCCGCCGCACCATCGCCAAAGGTGAAAACCCATTTGGTCATGCTTTGCTCTCCGGTTGCAGGAGATTGGAAAGATTGGCGAAACGGAAAGCTCCGCCCGTGTCCGACTTCGAGCGATATGATGCTGCAGTGCGAAACGCAAGCGCCGGGCAAGTCGTCGGGTCGCTACAATCGATTAAGAAAAAGCCATCGCCCGGGATGCGTCAAAAAGACTTGCCACCTGATGGTTCCATGTCTAGAACATAAAGGGAACAAGAGGTGCCTCATGAAACAGCCTGGAAAACTGGACTATCTTGAAATGCCGGCGACCGGCGGCACGCTGGACCGGATGAAAGGCTTCTACAGTGCCGCCTTTGGCTGGTCGTTCACCGACTATGGACCGACCTATTCGGCCTTTGCGGAGGGGCTGGACGGAGGTTTTCAGGCCGATGTGGAAGAAGCGCCGGCCAAGCCGCTGCCTGTGCTTTACAGTGAGAATCTGGAAGAAACCCTTCGCGCCGTCGAAAGCGCCGGCGGAACGATTGTCAAGCCGATATTCCCATTCCCCGGTGGCCGACGCTTCCACTTTGTCGACCCAGCCGGCAACGAGTTGGCTGTGTGGTCCCTATGATCCGTTGCGGATCATCTGGCGGCAATCGCGCTGCTGGTCAGCCGGGTGCCTTCGCGGTCGCTCATAGGCATTGTGCTTTTCGGCTGCTCTGCTAATAACGCGCCGCACAGCGACTCTGACGGCTTATTGGGGCGTCGCCAAGTGGTAAGGCATCGGTTTTTGGTACCGACATTCCCAGGTTCGAATCCTGGCGCCCCAGCCAAATTGGATGGGTCCGTTCCGGACACATAGGTTACGGTTTATACCGGAGACATGGGTAACACTTTTGGCCCGAAGGGGTTTTGGAG
>NZ_VFUI01000042.1:0-19252 GCF_006440535.1 Mesorhizobium sp. B2-5-13
GCTGCTGCTCGTCTGTGGCGGGGGCCGCCTCGCCGGCGGGAGCCTGCTCGGCCTGCTGCTGCTGGTCGCGCTTCTTCCTGCGCGGCTGCTGCTCGTCTGTGGCGGGGGCCGCCTCGCCGGCGGGAGCCTGCTCGGCCTGCTGCTGCTGGTCGCGCTTCTTCTTGCGTGGCTGCTGTTCCTCGGCCGCGGGGGCGGGCTGCTGGGCGGCCGGGGCGGATTCCGTCTGCTGTTTCTGCTCGCGCTTCTTCTTGCGGAGTTGTTCCTCGTCGCTCTGCCCCTGGTCAGTGGGCGTGTCCTGCGCCAGGATGATCAGCGGTGCCCCCCCGCTTTCCATGGGGCCGAACGCGGCTGTCCCCTGAAGCGGGGACGCGCCTAACGGCGCGGATGCCATCAACAGGCCAAGGGCTGTGCCTGCCAGAATCCGTGGTTGGCGTTTCATCGAAATTCTCCTTGTGGGGTCCCATCCTTGCCGAAACCGCTTTTGAGGAAATTGGTTCCAGTTGCCCATGGTTAGGGGGCGTACAGGGCTATTGGCCGGCCTTTTGAAGGCAACTTCATGTCATTCGGCCGGGTTCCGCCCTATTCCGGCTGTTGTCGCGCTTGACCTTGTCAGCGGCTGGGGCCACATGCCGGAAATGGAAACGCCGTTCTGGAAAACCAAGACGCTGGAAGCGATGAGCCCCACCGAGTGGGAATCGCTCTGCGACGGCTGCGGCAAGTGCTGCCTGTCGAAGCTCGAGGACGAGGACACCGGCGAAATCTACTGGACCAGCGTCGGCTGCCGGCTGTTCGACGCCGAAAGCTGCCGCTGTGCCGACTATGCCAACCGGCTGGCGCGTGTTCCCGATTGCGTCGGCCTGACGCCGCAGAATGTGCGCACCATCAGTTGGCTACCCAGCACCTGCGCCTACCGGCTGGTGGCCGAGGGCCACGACCTTTACTGGTGGCACCGGTTGGTCTCGGGCAGTGCCGAAACCGTGCATGAGGCCGGCATCTCGATGCGCGGCCGGGTCAAGGCGAGCGAGACCGACCTTGCCGAACCGGAAGACTATTTTGACTACATGCTCGACGACGAACCCTGACGCGCGCAGAGGGGCCGGCGCTTTGCCCGCCGCATCACATGAACCGCGGATGAACAGCGAGTTCGTAAATAGTTCAGACAGGCCAGTGCATTCTCCCGCCATCGGTTTCACGAGGACGGGCGCGAGCCCGCGACAAGGAGAGAGAACCATGTATACCACCATAAAGACGGCAGCGCTTTCGGCTCTGGTCGGCCTCGGCACTCTGGCGGCCATCCCCGCCCACGCCGACAGCCTCTATCTCGGTTTCGGCAACAACAACGACCCGCGCTTCGGCGTCTATACCGGCGATGATGACGGCTATCGCCACCGCCGGGACGAGCGCCGCGACGATTGGCGCCGCGACGATTGGCGCCGCGGCTGCTCGCCGGACCGCGCCCTCGACAAGGCCGAGCGCATGGGGCTGCACCGTGCCCGCATCGTCGATGTCAACCGCCGTGTGGTCAAGGTGATGGGCCGTCAGTACGGCGACCGCATCGTCGTCGTGTTCGCCAACGAACGCGGTTGCCCGGTCATCTATCGCTGAAGACATGATCTTCCGCAGATTGGTAGCGGCATGATCCTCTGCGAGGATTAGCAGCGGCATGATCCTCTGCGAGGATTAGCAGCGGCATAATCCTCTGCGAGGATTGGCCGGGAGATCCTCTAGATGGTCGGTCTGGACACGCCATCTGCGATGGTCGGTCTGGGGGCATGATGGTCTGCGAAGATCAGCCTGGAGTAGCAGGGTCCCTGTCTATCGGACGGGTGCGGCTCGAAAAAACCCCGCGGGAGCGATCCCGCGGGTTTTTCATGCGTGCCAAGGGGTGACCGATGGCCGGCAGGACCGGCCATCGACTCAGCCGGTTACTTCAGTTCGAAGGTAACGGTGACCTGGACATTGTAGGAATTCTCGCCGGCCTGCACCGGAGCCGCGCCGGCCGCCGCGTCGAACGCCTTGGCGTTGATCGGCATCGGCGCCGGCCTGATGTTCTGATCCGTGATCTCAAGCACCCGGCCGAGACTGACACCCGCCGCCTGGGCCAGCGTCTTGGCCTTGGCCTCGGCGTCGGCGACCGCCTTCTTGCGCGCCTCGGTGACGGTGGCCTCCGGATTGTCGTTGGTGAAGGCAATGCCGCCGCCCTGGTTGACGCCGAGCGACACCGCCTTGTCGAGGATCTCGCCTGTCTTGTCGACGTCTCGCACCCGCACCGAGAGCGTGTTGGTCACCTGGTAGGCGATGAGTTCGGCGTCCTGGCCGCCGTCCGGCTTGTTGGTGTAGTTGTAGCGGGGGTTAATCTGGATGCCCGCTGTCTGCAGGTCGCGATCCTTGATGCCGGCGGCCTTCATCGCGGCGATCACGGCGGCCATAGCGTCATTGTTGGCGTCGAGTGCGGCGCGCGCCGTCTTGGCTTCGCGCATGACGCTGAGCGTCAGGATCGCCAGATCGGGCGCCACGGTTGCTTCGCCTTCGCCGGACACGATGATGCGGGGCGGCGTCGGCAGATCGGTGGCTCCAGCCATCGCCGGAAAAGCGATTGCAGCGGCGAGCGCGAGGGGCAAAAGATGTCTGGTCATAAAAATCTCCTTGGTCTGCGATCAGGTCGCAGGGGGCGCGTAGAGCGCGATTATGGGTTGATTTGGGCGATCTGCGAAAGCCCGCCGGTAAAGCCTTGTGCCGCGATGCAAAAAACATTAATCCAGCCCGCGTGGGGCCTGTAGCTCAATGGTTAGAGCCGGCGGCTCATAACCGCTTGGTTGGGGGTTCGAGTCCCTCCGGGCCCACCAAAGTTTCCACGTAACCCATTAGTTTCGCTATGTTTTTTGAGAGTTGCCCACAATATGGACTCGAACCCCCTCGAGTTTGAAGAACCTCGAAGCGTTTTTTACGCATCGCGAGCGCTGAACTTGAGCGACGACCGTTGTTGCGTTTCGCCGAAATCGGCACTTTTGCATTCAGTCAAGATTAGTAGCCGCGGATGGCCGGCGTTCGTTCCAGAGTATCGGCTGTCTAATGATGTTGATCCTATAGCGCACAACCGTCGGGAGCCTCCCTCTTGCCCGCCGTACACGACTCAAAAAACGTGACCTACATTGATCTGCACGGTCGCGCTGCCAGGGTCTGCCAGTGGAACACGCAAGCGGTCAATCAACCGCGAGATCGTTCCCTGGTCTTCGGCCAGTGCTATCCAATGCTTCTGTATGTGTCCAATCATTCGGTCGTCTGATCGTCTGGCTGTGGCCTGTTCCGTATCATTCCGGCGCAGTGTCCAACGTTGGAGAAGAAGAATGAAGCTCATCGCACTTGCTGCCGCCTCTCTTGTCGTTTCTGTCGGAACCGCTCTTGCCGGCAGCGACCACTACGGGTCGGAAAAGGCGACTCCTGCCGACAAGTTGCATACCTCCTCGATCGAGATGCTCGACGGACATGCCAAGCATGACGCCGGTCAAACGGTACGAAAGCCCATCACGCCTAACGACAAATACGGACAGGGTATTTGGGGGCACTAGACTGAAAATAGCTATAGGGCCGCTCGGTCTTTCTCCAGATCGAGCGGCCTTCATGCCGATACTAGGCCTGATCGAGGCGCAGCGGCGCTTGCCGCACTCGATAACCGGGGATCGTTGAGAAGAACAATGTGGCCACCGATTCTGCTCGAGAAAGCTCGGATCGCACAGGGTCGTAGTCGGTGCTGCACCTGTCATGTGATCGAGCGCATGGCCTAAGGCGGCCTCGTTGCGTTCAGGATTGGAAGCATTGGTTGAGGCTTAAGTCGAAGCGGATTGGTCATGAACTGGTGGATCGCTCCTCCTCTCTACATGGCTCTGGTGGGCGTCGCTGGAATTGTTGTCTGGTACGTCATTCCGCAGAGTCTCTCCAACACAAGGCTGATCGTTCAGATTGCGTTCTTCCTTACAATGTCGGTTCTACCTCTTGACGGGGCCGTCGTACCGTACGAGCTAACTCGGAGCGGTGAGACAACCGCCCGAGCGATACTCTTCGGGGTGGCGAAAGCGCTGTGGTGGGTTCATCTCGCATGGGCGCTGATCGGTTTCATCCGCATCTTTCTCGTCTTCGAGGGGAAGCCACGCGAGGCACGGCTCTTGCAGGACCACGTCGTCGGCGTCGTCTATGTTGGAATGCTGCTGTCGGTCCTCGCTTTCGTCTTCGGCGTGCCGGTCGGAACCCTCATCGCCACCTCGGGCGTCTTTGCCATCATCCTTGGACTGGCCCTGCAGAATACGCTAAGCGACGTGTTTTCAGGCATCGCACTAAACCTCGGCCGCCCCTATGTGCTTGGGGACTGGATCGTCTTGAGTGACGGCACCGAAGGCCGCGTCGTGGAAACCAGCTGGAGATCGACTCAGGTGCTCACCTGGGCCCACAACGTCGTTGCACTTCCGAATAGCTTTCTGGCCAAGCTTGCGTTGACCAATATGAGCAGACCAGACGAGAGACACGGAATCGCTTTCAGCATAAGAATCGCGCCCACAAAAATGCCGGCCATCGTGGTGGACGTGATGCGTTCAGCCTTGCTGAGCTGCAACTCTATTTTGAAAGAACCGGCGCCCTTGGTGGTTGTTCGGGATTTGAACGCCGTGGCGATCGAGATCGATTTGCTTGTTCATGTCGAGAATGTAGGCCGACGAATAGCAGCGCGGAATGAAGTCTTCGATCTCGTCTACCGCCACGCCAAGTCCACCGGCCTGCTGCTTGCGGCACCTCCGTCGTCGATCGCCGTCAGCAAACTGCCGACTGAAGAGACGGCGAGGCCGCCGAGCGTCACCCCGATTGACCTAATAAGGGCCATACCGATTTTTTCAACGCTGACGGACGACGAGCAGGAGGCCCTTGCCGCGACGACCTCGGTCCGCACCTACCGAAAGGGCGACATCATTGCACGAGAGGGAGAGATGCTGCCGTCGCTCATGATCGTTCGAGCAGGCATCATCGCCCGGCAACTGGGCGAGGACGATACTCGCATGCAGGATATCAGTCGTCTCGCGCCCGGCGACTTCTTCGGCGAGACAGGTCTGCTGGCCGGCATTGGCGAGACGTCGACATTGCGAGCGTTGACCCATGTCGTGGTGTACGAAATAGACCAGACAAGCTTCGCTCCTTTGCTGGTCGCCCGGCCCGAAATGGCCGAAGACCTCGCGGCGGTACTGGCGACCGGCATGTCAGCTTCAGGCGAAAGCGGCGCTCCGGAGCAGCAGCACGCGCGCTCGAGATCCGCGCTGATCAAGGCCATTCAGACGGTCTTTCGCGACATTCCGCTCGGACGCCTTTTGGAACACCGGGACGCGGGCCTCGCAAGAAGGGAGGAGGCGATGACCATCCCACGGAGCAAAAACGCCTAGTTCAGGATAAGAAGAATTGCTTTCCACGGATGCGGCTACGGAACTTTATGTTTGGCGCGCGCGACTCGGCGAAGGTCAAATCATAGCGACATCGAGAGGATCTGCCTCATGGTGCGCTGGCAGCCGCCTACCACCAGGCTGAGGACGGGCGGGGTCTTCTCATATTTCCGTGGCCTTCGCGTCCATTTGCAAGCGCTCAGCCTTCACAAGGCAGGTCGATTGGTTTGTCCGGCGTCGAGTTCCGACGATACTGCCGGCACTCGCAGGACCACGGTCGTGCCAGCCCCCAGGATGCTCTCGATCTCGACGCTTCCGCCGTGCTCCGCGGCGAAATGCTTCACCATCGGCAAGCCGACACCGCCCAGGCCCTTGCCCTTCGTGGTGAAAAATGGCTCGAAGACGCGGGCAACGGTCTGCTGCGTCATTCCGATACCTCTATCGACGATACGAAGCTCGATAAGAGCGGCATGGCCTTGAACGGCGGTGGCGTCGATCGAGATCAAACCGCCGTCCGGCATTGCGTCACGCGCGTTGAATACGAGATTCAAGACCGCATTCTGCAGACCCAAGCGATCGCATTTCGCGCGAGGCAGGCCGGACCCGACACTGACATCAAGCTGGATGTGCGGCTCGCAAGCATGCCGGATGAGGGCCTCGACCTCGGTCAGGCAAGCGCTAACGTCGGTTTCGTCAATCTCGGGATGGCTCTCTTGAGCCCTGCTTATCGTCTCCCGGACAAGCGCGCCGGCCCGCAGCAAGGCCGTCCTGGCGCTGCCGATCACGGGTTCGAGCGCGGGAGCCACCGAGACGTTAGGGTCCCGTGCGATGCGGTTGAGCGCGGATAACGCGATCTGGATAAGATTGCCCAGATCGTGAACGGCGCCGGCTGTCGGCGGCTTCGTGTGCAGGTCGTACCGGGCGGCTTCGGCGGATGAGTCACGGGCATGCCCGCCCGCTGGGTCGGCCTTTATCTCTGCGCTTAGCACCTCAGCCTCGTCTGTTCGGCAACGGCCTCTGTCTCCAGGGACGCTATTTCGACGGGCCTTTGCCATCGATTGGATCGAGGAAGAGGGTCGACCATACTGCGGTATATGCCGTGCTGCAGATCTTGTTGGACTAAGTCGGTTCGATCGGTGTCCAGGACTTCACAAAGTCGGTCGTCTGCTTGTCCGACTCCCGGCCTACAACGCCCAGCAGTATTGGCCTATGCCTCTCATGTGGCGTTTCGCTCTTCAGCCGTCCCCTTCGGCCGCCGCCCACTTTACCCTGATCGTCTGACCGATCGATGCCTCGTGCTGCCCTTTGCCTTTCGTCGGCCAGGATTTCCAGTCTCCGAATGCATCCGCCCTAGACCTTCGCATCGGAAGACCGATCCCCCCGTAGAATAGTTCGGCACACAGGCTCGGAGCATTCTTCCCTGCAGCTGGTCACGTCCCGGTCGCAAAGGAGAAGGAAAGTGCAAAAGATTACGAGAATTCTGATGCTCGCCGCGGCGTTTGCCGCTTCGGGTGACGCCATGGGCCAACCCGCGGGCCGGCGGATCAAGCCGACAATCGTGCTTGTGCATGGCGCCTTCGCCGAGTCGTCGAGCTGGAACGCGGTGATCGCCGACCTCAACAAGGACGGCTACAAAGCCATCGCTGCGGCCAATCCCCTTCGCAGCGTCGCGGGCGATGCAGCGGCGGTTTCGGCCGTCATCCGCTCGATCTCGGGGCCGGTCGTGCTGGTCGGCCATTCCTATGGCGGGCCGGTCATCACCGAGGCAGCCAACGGAAAGAGCAATGTGAAGGCGCTGGTCTATGTGGCCGGGTTTGCGCCGGAGACCGGCGAGTCCAGCCTCACGCTTTCGGCAAGATTCCCCGGCAGCACGCTGGGCGACGCGCTTCTGCCAGTGGCGCAGCCTGACGGAGGCCAGGACCTCTATATTCAGTCGGAAAAGTTCCACGAGCAGTTCGCGGCCGACATACCGTCGGCCGAGGCCAGCCTGATGGCGGCGACCCAACGTCCCGTCGCCAAAGCCGCTCTGGCGGAGCTATCCGGCGCCGCTTCATGGAAGACTATCCCCTCGTACGCGATCTATGGCTCAGCCGATCGAAACATCCCGCCTGCGGTCATGAAGTTCATGGCTGAACGCGCGCATGCCGTGAAGACCGTGGTCGTTGGGGGTGCTTCCCACGCAGTGATGGTTTCGCATTCCGACGAGGTCGCCGCGCTCATCGAGGAAGCCGCCTCAGTTCGGTGAAGAGCCGGCTGCCCGCAACGGCCGGCATTCCGTTCCGCAACGCAATTCAGCACGCAAGACAGGAGATTAGATATGAAAATCGTCATCATAGGCGGCACAGGACTCATCGGTTCGAAGACCGTCGAGAGGCTGCGCAAGAAGGGGCATGAAGTGCTCGCTGCTTCACCGAACAGCGGCGTCAACACCGTCACGGGCGAGGGCCTGACGGTAGCTCTCGCCGGAGCGCAGGTCGTCATTGATCTCGCAAATTCGCCTTCGTTCGAGGACAGGGCCGTTCTGGAATTCTTCGAGACCTCCGGACGGAACCTCCTCGCGGCAGGCAAGACGGCCGGCGTCAAACACCACATCGCGCTCTCGATCGTGGGCGCCGAGCGCCTGCCCGATAGCGGCTACCTGCGCGCCAAGATGGCGCAGGAAAAGCTGATCCGGGAGTCTGGAATTCCCTACACCATCGTTCATTCGACGCAATTCTTCGAATTCCTGGGCGGCATCGCCCAGTCGGCAACGGTCGGCGATACCGTAACTCTTCCGTCCGCCTACTTTCAGCCGATCGCATCGGACGACGTGGCCGACGCCATGACGGAAGTCGCGCTCTCCGCCCCGATCAACGGCACCATCGAGATCGCGGGGCCTGAGCCTATCCGCATGAGCGATCTCGTCGCTCGGTTCCTGAGGGCGGCGAACGATCCGCGCAAGGTGATCGGGGATCCCCACGCGCGCTATTTCGGCACGGAACTGGACGACAACTCGCTGGTCCCCGGTGATCATCCACGCATCGGAGCGATCCGTTTCGAGGACTGGTTCGCCCACGCCCCGCTCACACGACCCTGATCCACCGCGGTCGCGCATCGCCCGATGACGCGCCGTCCAGCTTCAACGCGAAAAGAGTGAGCCGATGAAAGACGACTTTTCCTCCTCCGCCGGAGCATCGCGCCGCGACATCTTGTTAGGCGCACTCGCGGTCACCGTGGCAACCGGCCTCTCCATAGCTGCGCCCGCGCAAGCAGGGCGGGCGAAATACCTTCCCTCTCCCAGACCAGACAAAGGACCAATGACGATGAGCACCATTACCACCAAGGACGGCACTGAGATCTATTACAAGGACTGGGGTCCGAGGGATGCCCAACCGATCGTCTTCCACCATGGCTGGCCGCTCAGCGCCGACGACTGGGACGCACAGATGCTTTTTTTCGTCGACCAAGGATATCGCGCCATCGCCCATGACCGGCGCGGGCACGGCCGCTCCGCACAGGTGAGCGACGGTCACGACATGGATCACTATGCTGCCGATGCGGCGGCGGTGATCGAGCATCTCGGCTTGAGGGACGCTATCCATATCGGCCACTCGACCGGCGGCGGGGAAGCGGCCCGCTACGTCGCCCGCCATGGCAAGGCGCGCACCGCGAAGCTCGTCCTCATCGGCGCAGTGCCGCCGATCATGGTAAAGACGCCGGCAAATCCTGGCGGCCTTCCAATCGAGGTGTTCAACGGGCTGCGCAAGTCGCTCGCCGACAACCGGGCGCAATTCTACATCGATTTCCCATCAGGGCCTTTCTACGGTTTCAACCGGCCGGGCGCGAAAGCGATCCCGGGCGTCATCCAGAACTGGTGGCGGCAGGGCATGATGGGCGGCGCCAAGGCGCACTACGACGGCATCAAGGCCTTCTCGGAAACCGATTTCACCGACGACCTCAGAATCATCGACGTTCCAACTCTCGTTATGCACGGCACGGATGATCAGATCGTGCCGTTCGCGGATTCCGCCCCTTTATCCGCAAAG
Organism: Mesorhizobium sp. B2-5-13; assembly: GCF_006440535.1. Lineage (NCBI taxonomy): Bacteria > Pseudomonadati > Pseudomonadota > Alphaproteobacteria > Hyphomicrobiales > Phyllobacteriaceae > Mesorhizobium > Mesorhizobium sp. B2-5-13. The sequence goes on from NZ_VFUI01000042.1 coordinate 9,443, forward strand.
CTCCTGAAGCACGGTACGCTCAAGGCCTACGAGAACCTGCCGCACGGCATGTGCACGACCCATGCCGAACTGGTGAACAACGACATTCTCGCTTTCCTCAAGTCATAGGCTCACGCCATACCGCCAGCGAGAGCCTGCCGCCGGCCGTCCTCCCCTCCGGCCGGCGGCCCCCAATCACATCAAACCGCGACTGGAGCCAGACAAGTGATCAAGACCTTCCTCTGCAGTGCAGCAACCATAACGATTCTCGCAAGCGGGGCACTTGCCCACGATACGATCGGCGAGAACGTCAAGCTCGTCTACGACCAGCCGCTGCCCAACGTGCCAGGCAAGAGCATGCGCGCCGTATTGGTCGAGTACGAGCCCGGCGGCACCTCCTCGGCACATACGCATCCAAAGTCGGCCTTTATCTACGCGACCGTGCTTGAAGGAGCGATCCGCAGCAAGGTCAACGATGGGCCGGTCACAACTTATCACGCCGGCGAGAGGTTTTCCGAGTTTCCGGGCGACCGGCACGGCGTCAGCGAGAATGCCAGCGCGTCTGAGCCTGCCAAGCTGCTCGCCGTGTTCGTCGTCGATACCGACGAGCAGGAACTGACCACACCCTACGGCGAATGAAAGCCCGGTTTTCCTGGACCGGTTCGAGCAGGAAGAAGACCTCGCCGCGGAGCATTCGGCGGTCCGGTCGATAGGATAAGGAGGGCTGCGATGCTTATCGAAAAATTGCGCGATCTGACGTCGCCACGTCGTGCCGGCTAGGAGCAAAGCCATGTCCGTATTTGACAACAAGGTCGTCATCGTCACCGGTGGAAGCTCGGGCATCGGGCGCGCCACGGCGATTGGCTTCGCCAGGCAAGGCGCAAAGGTGATGGTAACCGGCCGCCGCGCGACGCCGCTAAAGCAAACGGTCGCCGAGCACCCGAATATTGTCAGCCTCGTCGCCGACGTCGCGAAGCCCGAAGATGCCCCGCGCACCATCGCCAGGGCAATCGACACATGGGGTCGCCTCGACGTGTTGGTAAACAATGCCGGCGCCGGTGCTCTCCTGCCCCTGCGTGATGCTAGCGCTGAGCAGATCACGAGCATGTTTGCTGCCAATGTCGTCGGTCCTAGCCTACTGGCGGCGGCAGCACTTCCGCATCTGACGGCGACGAAGGGAACAATCATCAACATCTCCAGCACGTTCGGTCACAAGCCCGGTGCTGGCCTCTCCCACTACGCCGCCAGCAAAGCGGCGCTGGAGCATCTGACCCGCTGTTGGGCGCTCGAGCTCGCGCCTGAGGGGGTGCGCGTCAACGCCGTTGCTGCCGGCCCGACCGAATCCGGCGCGCTGACGGGCATGATGGGGCTCTCCCCGGAGCATGCTGCCGTTATCGAGGAAGCGGAGCGCGCGCAGATACCGCTCAGACGACGCGGCAGCCCGGACGACGTGGCCAGGTGGATTCTGCATCTCGCCGATCCGGCGTCCGAATGGGTGACCGGGCAGGTCGTCGCCGTCGACGGAGGTCTAGGCCTCACATGATCGCTTATGTCCGATTCTTGACGATGACCGCAGCCGTCACCGGACAATGAACTTCTCGCCCTGCTGCACGAAATCCACTGAGGAGACCAGGAAGATGAACAGCGCCAACAGTCGGGAGCTCGCAGGGATTTCGGTTCCCGACACGCCGTTGGTGCAACGCGCCCTCGACTATGCCCGCGCGGAATGTGAGCCTTATCTTTTCAATCACGTCATCCGGTCCTGGATGTTTGCGGAGCGGATGGGACAGCTTCGCAACATCGATTACGACGCGGAAGTCGTAGCCGTCGGCGCGCTGTTGCACGACCTTACGCTTAACGAGCGCTTCAACGGTCCGCGTCGGTTCGAAGTTGAAGGCGCCGATCTGGCTCGGGTCTTCGCGAGGCAAGCCGGCATCGACGAGCGCCGAGCCCAACTAATCTGGGATAGCGTCGCCCTCAACTCGACACCATCGATCGGTCTCCACAAGGAAACGGAGGTGGCGCTCTGTACTGCCGGGATCTGCCTGGATGTCGTAGGCCTGCAGTATGAGACCATTCCAGCCGCGGAGGTCGCAAGGATCGTCAGCGAGTTCCCGCGGCTCGACATGAAGCGGCGCATGACACGGTGCTTCTGCCACATCGCCGAGACAAGGCCCGAAACGACCTATGACAATTTCGTTCGGGATTTCGGTGAACGCTACGTCCCTGGGTATCGAGTGCCTTCTTCCGTCGACATGGTTTCGAACACACCCTTCGACGAATAGACCGCAAACAAAAATATGGAACGGATCAGGCATTACGTGAGAAGCTGAATCGCCTCAGTCCGGTTGATTCATCGCGTCCACCAATTCGATCTCAGACCTGACCGACGACGGTTCTCTCCGTCGACGCCCAGACCCGTTCAAGCCAAAGTCTTGCCCGCGCCGGCCTCGCGCATCGGAGCGGGCAGTGTTTCCCACGCCCGGATCAGCTCGCCGATGGAGGCCGCCTCCATCTTGCGCATGACATTGCCGCGATGCAGCTTGACGGTGATCTCGCTTATGCCGAGCTCGAACGCGATCTGCTTGTTCAGCCGCCCATGCGCTACTTCACGCAGGACCTGGCGTTCGCGTGGGGTAAGCGTCTCGAGGCGTTCGACATTGCGCATTACCACCGCGGCTTCCGCCCGCCGCCTGGCGTCCATGGCAATGCCCGCAATCACGGCATCAAGCAGCGTTTGGTCCCGCACAGGCTTGGTGAGAAAGTCCACGGCGCCGGCCTTCATCGCCTGGACGGTCATCGGAATGTCACCGTGCCCGGTCAGAAAGATGATGGGCTTGAAGTTGCCGTTTCGAGCCAGGTCATGCTGCAGATCGAGGCCACTTGCTCCAGGCATGCGGACATCGAGGATCAAGCAGCCGGGACTATCCAATATGCCGGCTCCAAGCAATTCGCGGGTCGAGGCAAAGCTGGCTGGCTGGAATCCCGCCGACAGGATCAACTCCGAAAGCGCCTCGCGAACAGACGCATCGTCATCGACAACAATGACGACCGGCTGCTCCGCTTCACCTTTCCGCTGCGACAACGGCGCCGATCTGCGCTGCAGCGGTTGGTCAACTCTCATGATTACCCTCCATTTCCCCGTAGCGTAAGGCATTGGCGATCGCCGCAAGCAGGGCTTGACCGTCGAAAGGCTTGCGGAAAAAACCGCTAATACCCTGTGCGCGAAACTGATCCGCTATCTCGTGGCGGCCGGTGATAAGGAACACCGGCAATTCCGGACGAGCCTTCTTCACCAGGTCGCGAAGTTCGAAGCCATCCGTGCCGGGCATTCCGATGTCGGTGATGAGCACGTCCACGCCCGACAGTCCGCAGGCGAGCAGCGATCGCGCCGAAGAGAAGCAACAAGCTACATAGCCCGCGGATTCCAGGAGGTCCTCCAGCGACTCGAGGACTCTGGGATCGTCGTCGACAACCGCCACGACAGGTCGCAACTTGTTCACACTCAGCTCCCTCCCGCTCGTCGAGAGTGGGTAATCGGTATCTCCAATCGTTCCGCCATGCGCACGAGATTGGCGAGCGACGCCGCCATCATTTTCTGCATCACTTTCCTTCTATGGATCTGCAACGTAACCTCGCTGATCCCCAACTCAGCCGCGGCCTGTTTGTTGAGGAGACCGCTCACGACAAGCGGCAGCACGTCGCGCTCGCGCGGCGTGAGCTCTAGATAGCGTTGCCTCAACATGGCGAGTTCGGCGCGCTCCGATCGCCTTTCCCGATCCTGGGCGATCGCCGTCTGGATTGCGGCCATGAGGTCCGCGTCACTGAAAGGCTTTGTCAGGAAGTCCACGGCGCCGTGTTTGATAGCACGCACCGAGGATGGGATGTCGCCGTGCCCTGTTATGAAGACGATCGGCGGATGATCGCCTTCGGCGATTTGCTTCTGCAGATCGAGGCCGTTGATGTCCGGCAATTCCACGTCGAGGATGAGGCAGGCGGGGACGTCCGGCTTGTCCGCCAGGACATAGTCGCCGGCCGATCCGAACGCGATGGCGCGCATGCCATGCGACTCTAGTAGCTCACCAAGCGCTTCCCGGATGCGCACGTCGTCATCGACGATGAAGACCATGTGATTGCGGGTCGTCATGCTGCCGCTTTCATTTCAACGGGCATTGTGAAGACGAACGTCGTTCCGTGCGGCTCGTTCTTCTCCACCCACAACCGTCCGCCGTGCGACTCGACGATCGAACGGCAGATCGCGAGCCCCATGCCCATGCCGTGCTCTTTCGTCGTAAAGAACGGCTCGAATATTCGGTCGGGAAACTCGATGCCCGGGCCACGATCGCTGATTTCGATCTGGATCGCATCCCTTATCCGGCGCACGCGAAGTCCAAGAGCTCTGTCGCCCGCAACAGAGTCCATCGCGTCCATGCCATTGCGGATGAGGTTCACCAGAACCTGCTGAATCTGCACCCGATCGAGCGCGACAATAGGCAGGTCGCTTTCGACATCGATGTCCATACGAACACGACGCCGCGCCGCCTCTTCAGCGATGAGGTCGCGCGCCTCCGCGATGACGCTGCCGAGTGTTGTGTAGGCCATCGCGTCTGCGGACTGCTTGAATAAGGCGCGGATGCGGCTGACGACATCCGCCGCCGAGTTGGCATCCCGGATAATGCGCTCCACCGTCTTCTGCGCCCGCTCGATATTTGGCGGTTCGGCCGTGAGCCAGCGCTGGCAGGCATACGAGTTGGCGACGACAGCCGCCAGAGGCTGGTTCACCTCATGCGCGATAGAGGCCGAAAGCTCGGCAAGACTCGCCGCCTGGCTCGCACGTGCAAGTCTCTCTTGCGCCAGACGCAGCTCTTCTTGCGCTCGAACTTCACCGTCGATGTCCAGGCAGACGACGTTCCACTGAACAATCGCCCCTTCGGCATTGCGCATCGGCGCTGCGCGCATATCGACCCAGCAATATTCGCCATCGAAGCGCCGCAGACGGTGCCTCCGCGCATACGGTTCGCCAGTGGCCAACGAATGAGCATAGTTCGTTTTGACACCCGCCAAATCGTCAGGATGAACACTTTCGTCGAGCGTGCCGGCCAGGCGGGACTTTCCCTTGCCGTCCAGTGACTCCAACTCATATCCGAGGAATTCGCGGAGCTGACGGCTGCGATATATCGGCTCGCCATTCGGCGCGGCGCAATCGATCATCACCGGCAGCGTTTCAACCAGCTGCCACAGCGAACGTTCTCTCTCGCGCAGCGCCACCTGTGCGCGCATCTCATCGTCGATGTCGATGGAAACCTGGTACCAGCGCACGATCGTTCCGTCTCGATCGCGCAGAGGCTCGCAACGCCCCTCTATCCAGCGATAATTGCCGTCCTTCCAACGCCGGCGATATCGCATGATGAAGGAGTTGCCAGTTTTGAGGCAGTTGGCCGACGTAGCGAGCACCTCGGGAGCATCTTCGGGGTGAACCAGCTCTTGCGCCACCCTGGTGAAATCTTCGAAGTTCGCCCCGGAGATGCCGAGATCCTCCAAAGACCGCCTGTTGACGTAGGCCAACTTGCCATCGGGCGTCCAGCTCCAGATGTGGACCGGCAAGGCATCGACAAGCTGCTGAAGTTCGCGCTCTCTTTCGCGCAACGCCTCCTGCGCTCGCATCTCGTCTTCGATGTCGATTGAAGCCATGTACCATTGCACGATCGCGCCATCGGCATCCCGTAGCGGCTGCGCTCGTGCTTCTATCCAGCGGTAGACGCCATCCTTCTCGCGCCGACGAAACCGGTTCACAAAAGGCTGGCCGGTCGCAAAGCCATTCGATGCCCTCCGGAACATTGTCGGAAAATCTTCAGGGTGGGCCAGGTCCCGAGCCAGGGCATCGAAGTCCTCGATGTGCGTGGGTGGTGAACCGACCTTCTCCAGATATCGCTTGCTGGTGTAGGTGATCCTGCCTGAAGGGGCGAAGCTCAGGATATTCACGGGCACGGCGTCAATCATTTGCTCCAGCTGCCGCTTGCCCTTCCGCAGCGCTTCTTCGGCCTTCACTTGGTCGTCGATGTCGTGCGAAAGACCGTACCATTGGACGACGGCCCCATCCTCGTTTCGCATCGGTTCCGCACGACCCGACATCCAGCGAAAGACACCGTCGACGCGACGCAGGCGGTAGTTCAGGGAGAAGCTCTCGCCGGTGATGATGGAGTGGTTGAGGGCAGCTTCCAGCTTGGCCGCGTCGTCGGGATGTACGATCGCCGCTATGGCGGCTGTCAGACCATTTCCTGCCGCATTCTCGTATTCTCCTACATCGAGACCGAGAAACTCGACCATTCGCTTGCTGAAGAAGACCGGCTCGCCCGACGCAGATAGGCGCCAGAGGAAGCTCGGCACCATATCGACAAGTTGTGAGAGTTCCCGCTCCCGGTCGCGCAAAGCTTGCTGCGCGCGCATCTCGTCGTCGATGTCGATGGAAATTGCATACCACTGCACGATTGCGCCGCCGTGATCACGCAGCGGCTCACCGCGTCCATCCACCCAGCGGTACGCGCCATCCGCACGGCGCATGCGATACTTCATGGAGTATGGCTCGCCGGTAACCAGGGAATGGCGGACGGTCTCCAGGAGGCGCGCCGCATCTTCGGGATGGACGAGAGATTGTATCGCCGCCGTCAGCCGGCTCATCGCCGGCTTGTCCAAATCCGCCACGCCGTCCAAACCGAAGAAGTCAAGCAAGCGCTTGTTGAAGAAGGTCGGCTCGCCTTCAGGCGTCAGACGCCTGATCTGGACTGGGACCATGTCGACGAGCTGAGAAAGTTCCCGCTCACGGCCACGCAGCGCCGTCACGGTTTTCTTGTAGACGTCATTGTCAAGCGCGATGCCATACCATCCCGCGACACGACCATGACTGTCGCGTGCTGGTCGCGCGGCGGTTCGAGCCCAGACATAGAGGCCGTTCGCGCGCCGAAAGCGAAACTCGACATTGAAGGGATCGCCTGTCCTGAGACAGTGGCGCCAAGTGGCTGCGATCTGCTCGTAGTCGTCCGGGTGAAGTACGCGCTTCCAGGCAGTATGCCCCTCGTGCAAAGAAGCGTTCAAATCTTCCAGCGTCACGCCAAGAGAGTTCTGCGCAAACGGATGCAGGTAAATCCATCTGCCGGCCGCATCGAATGCCCATCCGTTTCCGAATATGCTCTCAACGATCTTCGCCGATCGAATTGGTTCAGCGTCGTTTCCGACCGACGGGTCCAACTCTGCCGAGGTGGGCGGCTCCCTGTCCGTCACCAGATCGTCAATATCGACACTCACACTGTATCCTGGCTCTGACCGCGTCTCATTCCAACGATAACTGCCGTCGGCTTGGAGTTGCCGGTGTCTCGTCACCTGAGGAACGCCCGTCCAGAAGGCGCGGGCGGCAGCGTGAGCTGCGGCAGTCCGGTCATCTGGATGGACAAGGTTCAGTGAATGCGGAGCGTCGGAAACGGCTTTGCTTTCGAGCGCATCACTGATGACGTCAGCGAATTGTTCCTTGGCTGCGGACGGAATATCGCCATCAATCAGTGCGCCGTACCATGCAAGGATACGACCTGTGCTATCGCGCAACGGCTGCCCCGAGCTCCTGCTCCAACCGTAAGCACCTCTAGCGCGCAATATGCGATGCTCCATATTGTAATGGTCACCCGTTTGCAGGCAGCGGCGCCACATTGCGACGGCGCCGTCGTAATCGTCTGGATGGATCAGCCGCTTCCAACCCACCGCGCCCCCTTCCGAAGGCAAATTGAGTTCCTCTAGCGTTGTGCCGAGAAGCGTCAGCGTACCAGGCGTCACGTAGGTGAATTTGCCCGAGGCGTCTGTCGCCCACGCGTTGCCGACCACGCCTTCGATGATCCGAGCCGCTCGCAACGCTTCGGAGTTGGTTCCGCCAATGGACTTAAACGCTGTCGTCATTGTCTTCTCCTACCGGGCAAAGAAAGCCGGAGACCGTCAGCGCCTTGTGTAGCACTCATCCTTGGATATCTGGGTGGCGAATTGGCTTGCCAGCTTAACTTGACCATGCCTCGGCCGCACCTCATGGAAATCCATGAGATATGGCCGGTCCGGCATTGCGGACAGGGCTGCCAGACGTCCCGAGTGAAGATCCAAGCAGCCAGGGTGAAGGGATACTGAAGGGCAAGCAGTTGGTCGCGACCTTGTCTAAGCGGGTCGCCATTTGCTGGCAAAAGAAGCCGACGCGTCGGTCGTTTATTTCGATGCCCCCGCAACCTATCCCGTGGTGTGGCTCGCCCTCTCCCTCGACACAATCGACCGCAAACACGCCTCGATATACGTCGTCGATGCCGCGTCTAAAGCGGCGGTCAGCAGGAGATAATCATGAACCTGGACAAAACCTCACACCCCGACAGAACGGGGCCTGAAGAGCTGGTTCCGTCGCGCTATGCGGTGCGGGTCGGCGAGATTGACGTGCTGGTGGTCAGCGATGGGGTGCTGCCGCTTCCAACCAAGATGTTGGGGCACAACGCCGACCCGGCCGCGCGTGCGGCCTGGCTGAACGACATGTTCCTGCCCCTGGACGCTTTCGACTGGGCGTTGAACGCAGTCGTGGTGCGCAGCGGCGGTCAGACCATACTCATCGACGCTGGGCTGGGATTGGACCCGGAGTTGAACTTGCCGCGGGCCGGGCAGTTGACCAAGCGACTGGAGGCCGCCGGCATCGATCTTGGATCCGTAACCGACGTGGTCCTTACCCACATGCACATGGACCACGTTGGCGGGCTGCTCGTCGACGGGGTGAAAGACCGCCTGCGTCCGGACCTGCGGATCCATGTGGCGGCCGCCGAGGTCAAATTCTGGGAGTCGCCCGATTTCTCCCAGGTCTCAATGCCGCCCGGTTTCCCGGACGCGCTTCGGGCAACCGCCAAGCAGTTCCGGAAGGAGTATGAGAGCAAGCTGCGGCTATTCGATGAAGAATCCGAGGTGGCGCCGGGCGTGGTCGTCTCCCGAACGGGCGGCCACACTCCCGGGCACAGCATCGTCCGCGTGGCGTCCGGCAAAGACCGGCTGATGTTTGCCGGCGACGCCGTGTTCGCGGTCGGATTCGAACACCCCGACTGGCACAACGGTTTCGAGCACGACCCCGAGGAGGCAGCTCGCGTCCGGGCCCGACTTTTGCGAGAGCTGGCGGAGACCGGAGAGCTGCTGGTGGCCACGCATATGCCGTTCCCCTCCGTCGGCCATGTGGCGATGGACGGCGATGTCTTTCGTTGGGTGCCAGTCTTCTGGGATTACTGACCTCTTGTTGGGTTAGGGCTATAGGGCGCGTACTCATTGCGTTAATGAGTTCGCGCCCTTGTGTCTGCTTTTTTTGCGCCAGAACTCGCCAATCCGCAGGTGGCTCCGAATGAGACGTTTGACGCCTAGTGTCGGTGTCGATCCCCGGCGCGATGGTCGCGGAGCCATAAGGAACGATACGGAAAGAATGTTTGCCATGTGCCCGCGAAAAACATAACAAAAACAAACAATCGATGACACCCTCCGGGCCCACCATAACCATTGATTTCGTTGATGAAAACTGGCCTCGGCCCAAAATGTTTTGGGCCCGTTATGGGCCCGGGTATGCTGTGGCGGTCACCTTTTGTTCCAGATCGATCCGATCACTTGACGACTCGCACGGCCGCTCGTCGCTTCATGGCGTCGCGTTTGGCTTCGCGCTCATTGATCGCACGAGCGATGTCGACCGCGATCCGCTTCTTGTTTGCCTTACGCACGTAGTCGTCCGTTACGGTCATAGAGGAATGCCCCATTGCCTCCATGATGGCGTGCGCCTGAACGTTGCATTCC
>NZ_VFUI01000043.1:0-17352 GCF_006440535.1 Mesorhizobium sp. B2-5-13
CATGTCGGTGGCGACCCAGCCCGGGCAGATCGCGTTGACCAGCACGCCCGAGCCGCGCAGTTCGGCCGCCAGCACGCGGGTCAGTGCGTTGAGCGTCGCCTTCGACGTCGAATAGGCTGGCGCGCCCGCGCCCATCGAGGTCAGCGAACCGCCTTCGGAGGAGACGTTGACCAGCCTGCCATGGCCGCCCGCCCCGAGCAGCGGCGCGAAGGCGGCGGCCACCCGCCAGGCGCCGAAGACATTGGTCTCGAACGCCTCGCGGATGAGAGTCCAGTCGGGCCGCAAGGCGCGCGAGCCGGTGTCGTAGTGGATGGCGGCGTTGTTGATCAGCACGTCGAGCCGGCCGAACCGGCGCTGCACGTCGTCGGCTGCTCTCGCCGCAGCGTCGGGCGCGGCGACATCGAGCGCAATGGCCTCGACAGCGCCATCGAGCCCTTTCGCCGCCGCCTCCCCCTTGGCGAGATCGCGCACGCCGAGCAGAACGGTGAAGCCGAGCGCCGCGAGTTGCCGTCCGGTTTCAAGCCCGATGCCGCGATTTGCGCCGGTGACGAGGGCGACTTTGTTCATGGGAAGCCTCTTTGTCGGTCATCTCGGGGCAAAATGGCACGGGTGGACCTGTTTTATTAGAGGGAGGAGATAGCAATCATCATGCGATGACGCGCATGAGTTGGTTGCGCAGGAATCGGGTGTCGGCGGGCGCAGCTATATGCGATCGTTCACCCATCAAGAGGACCGGTCATGCTCACGCTTCACGATTATCTGCCGTCGCAGAACGGCTGGAAGGTCCGGGTCCTGCTAGGGCTGCTGAAGATCCCTCACGTCACGCGCCTTGTCTCGATTTTCGAGGGCGAGAGCCATACCGACGCCTTCCTGGCGCTCAACCCGGCAGGCGCGGTCCCGGTCCTTCAACTCGAGGACGGCAGCGCCATCGCCGAATCCAATGCGATCCTCACCTACCTTGCCGAGGGCACGCCCTTCCTGCCGTCGGACCGCTACCGGCGTGCCAAGGTCATGCAGTGGCTGTTCTTCGAACAATATAACGTCGAGCCCGTCATCGGCTCGCTGCGCTTCTGGACCCTGACCGGACGGCTCGACCGTAACCAGGCCATGGTTGCCGGCAAGCGCGAAGCCGGAACCCGTACGCTCGCCGCCCTGAACCGCAGCCTTGGCGAGGCACCGTTTCTCGCCGGCAGCGACTTCACCATCGCCGACATCGCCGTCTATGCCTACAGCCACCGCGCCGGGGATTGCGGCTTTTCGCTCGCGGACTATCCGGGGTTCGCAGCATGGACCAACCGCGTACGCGATGCCATCGGACCCGGCTACCCCGTCCATGCCTACGGCAGCGACCCGCATTCGGGCGCCTGAAGGGCCTACTTCTTCCCCTGTCGATGGATCGTCTCGCCGCGCTTCAGCATCGCGACGAAGGCTTCGATCTTCTTCTTGCGGCCAGCCTCGGTCTTCATGTTGTGGATGCGGAAGGCGAGCGCGAAGCGGTTCTGCGCGCTGAGCTTTTCCAGCATCGCCTTCGCCGCCGGCTCGGCGTCGATCGCCGCCTGCAGATCATCGGGGATCTTCATCTCCTTGCCGCTGCCATAGGCGCGCGCCCAGCGCCCGTCGGCCTTGGCCGCCTCGACCTCTCTCAGCCCATGCCCGGTCATGCGGCCCTCCTCGACGAGGCGCGCCACATTGTCGACGTTGATCTTGCTCCAGATGCTTTTTTTGCCGCGCGGCGTGTAGCGCTGCAGGAAACTGTTCTCGTCCAGCCCCTTGCGCACGGCATCGATCCAGCCGAAGCACAGCACGACATCGATGGCCTCCTTCGGTGTGATCGACTTCAGTCCCGACCCCACCTTATGCACCTTGACCCACACTTCGGTTTCCGTGGCGTGGTGTTCGCTGAGCCAGGCGTAAAAGCTCGCCGCGTCGGGAAATTCCCGCACCTTGTCGGGGTCGACCTTGACGGGGGCCATCAGTGCACCTGCCCGATCAGTGTCGTTGTCGCTGGCGTCGCCCTCATCCTGCCTCCGGCATCGTGCGATTCCCCGCATCATGATGGCATGTTTCACTGCCAATTTTCGTCAGCAGTGGGGCACGCTGCCGCCGGGCAACGGAACACACCATCCATGGCCGCGTTCCGACAAGAGTGCAACCGCCATGGAGGATCGCAATGGCCGTGCAGACCGTTTTCGCCCATGTCAGCTGCTCCGACCTCGAGCCCAGCATCGACTGGTATGGAAAACTGTTCGGCAAGCCGCCGCTGCGCCGGCCGATGCCTGGCCTTGCCGAATGGCAGTTCACGGAAAGCGCCGAGGTGCAGCTCTTCGAGGACAAGGAAAAAGCCGGCACCTCGACGCTGACGCTCGGCGTGCTGCCCCTGGCGCCAGAACGGCAGAGACTGGTGGATGCGGGCCTCGAACCCGGCCCGATCGAGAAGGCCGGCCGTTCCTGGATCATGCGCATGCGCGATCCCGATGGCAATCTGGTGGTGTTTGCGAGTGCGGAGCGGGAATAGAGCCGCCGCAGCCCAGCGCTCGTGTTCTACACCGGTGTCGGTGCCGCCGGCGTCAGCCCGTGGCGACGCATGATCTCCATCATGCTGGCCTTGTCCGGCGGGCCACCGGCGGCGGCATGGAACATTGCGAAAATCTCGCGGAAATAGTCCGGACCGATCGCCGCCGGGGTCACGATACATAGTACCGTCGCGTCGTTGACGCCCTTGTTGTCGAACCGGTGGACGGCGCCGCGTGGAATGCATAGCGCCTCTCCCGCTCCGACATCGATCGCCTTGCCGTCTACGGTCCAGGTCAGCACCCCGTCAACGCCGTAGATCGTCTCTTCATAATGATCGTGGCTGTGCGCCGGCGCCAGCAGCCGCGATCCGCCAGCCACTTTCAACTCGAAGGCGGCGACGCTGCCGTTCGAACTGTCGCCCGTCACCAGGAAGCGAATCGATAGCATCTTGTCGCCGATGGCCTCTTCGGCTGGATTGACCTGAAGATTCATGGATGACATTGCGCAAACCCCTCCGGTAAATTACATTTACTAGCAATCAGTAAACTCAATTTACCGGATCGTCAATGGCCACGTCCACCGAAGTTCTGCAGACCAAGACCGAGGACCTTTTGATCGGCGCCCTGTTGCGCGTGCCGGCGCAGGCGATCCAGCGCCGGCTGATCAAGGAGCTCAACGACGCGGGTTTCGACGAATTGCGCCTGCCGCACATGGCCGTGCTGCAGTTTCCCGGCCCGGACGGGGCGCGGCCCGGCACGATCGCCGAGCGGGCCGGCATGAGCAAGCAAGCCATCAACCAGTTGCTCAGCAGTCTGGAAGGCTACGGCTACCTCGTCCGCTCCGACGGTGAAGGCAGCGCGCGCGTGGTTCGGTCCACCGAGCGCGGCCACGCCGCTTTCTGGAAAATGGTCGACATATTGCGCGACATCGAGGAGGAGTGGCGCACCGAACTCGGACCGCAGCGCTTCGCCCAGTTAAAGGCGCTGTTGTTCGTCGTTTGGGATAGCCCGCTGGTACGCTGACGGGACGAGGCTCATATGGGCTGGCATAATCGGCCCGTCCGATGACACCATCGGTTTCTTCCGTTTTCGCTTTCCGCATCGAGCTGCCAATTCCCTGCCCTTGTCCAACCAAACGAAGGCAGAGCGGATATGAGCATTTCGAACCAAAAGATCCTGATCGTCGGCGGAGGATCCGGCATGGGCCTGGCGCTTGCAAGGCGCTGCCTCGAAGCCGGGGCCGAAGTCATCATCGCCGGGCGCGGCGAAGACAGGCTGCGGCAGGCTCGTGAGGCGCTGGGCAATAGCGCCGCCCTCGAAACAACCACTGTCGACATCACGCGGGAAGATCAGGTCGCGGCGTTGTTCGCCGGGATCGGCGGCCTCGACCATATCGTCAGCACCGCCGCCGACATCGAAGGCGCCTACCGGCTGCTGCCGGAACTCGATCTCGCGGCGGCGCAACGCGTGGTAGACAGCAAGATCTTCGGGCCGCTGCTGCTGGCCAAGCACGGCGCGCCACGGCTGGCAGTGCCCGGCTCGATGACCTTCGTTTCCGGCATCGCCGCCTACCGGCCGGCCGCGCGCGGTTCGGTCGTCGCCGCCGTCAATGCCGCGCTCGAAGGGATGGTGCGGGCGCTGGCGGTGGAACTCGCGCCGATCCGCGTCAACGCCGTGTCGCCCGGCTGGGTCGATACCGAGATTTGGGCGCAGGTGGCCGGCGAGAGGAAAGCAGAGACACTTGCGGCGATGGCCGAGCGGCTGCCGGTCGGCAGGATCGGCCAGCCCGACGACATCGCCGACGCGATTTTCTTCCTCATGGGCAATGGTTTTACGACTGGCACGACGCTGCATGTCGAGGGCGGGCATCGCTTGGTCTAGCTGACGACGGTTTTCCCGGAATTGTTTAGAAACAAGGCCTTGGAGCGGTTCGCCGATTCAGATCCTGAGCCGGTTCCGGAGGGCGGCGGCGCCAGTGTGTCGCGCGCGGCGGCAAGCAGGTGCCGGAGTGCCGGCGGCTGGACGCGCCGGCGCCGCCAGATCATCGTCAGCGGCGCCACTTGCGCTCGGCCAGGCCATGGCAGTTCGATCAGCTCACCACGCTGAAGCGCGTCGCTGACGGCCAGACGTGGAACGAGGCCCAGCCCCGCGCCGGCCGCGACCAGCCGGGCAATGGCGCCGATGCTGCCGACTTCGGCGGCAAATCCCGAGGCTCCGATGCCCGCCTCGGCGAAGGCGGTGTCGAACATGTGCCGGTAGATGCATCCAGGCTCCGTTGCCACGAAACGTTTTGCGGCAAGGGCGGCCAGATCGCACGGAACCAGATTCTGCCCCGGCGCGGCGATCAGCACCAGCGGCTCGGCCGCTATCGTATGCCTGGCGAAGCGTTGATCGACGCCGCCATTTGGAACATCGCGGCGACTGAAGCAGAAGGCGACATCGATGTCGCCGTCCTCCAGCTGGCGCAGCAGCGTGCCGCTGTCGGTCACCTTCATCCGGACGGCGATGTCGGGGTGACTGGCCTGGAACCCCGGCAGCCAGGGCGCCAGGCGGGCCGAGGCGATCGTCTCCAGCGCACCGATGGTCAGAACGCCGCTGGTCTGCCCAGACGCCGCCTGAACGGCGGCACGCGCCTCGCCGTCCAGCCGCAGCAGCTCTTCGGCGATGGGCCTCAGCGCCAGCCCCGCCGGCGTCAGCTCCAGCCCTGATTTCGAGCGTGTGAACAAGGCAGCGCCCAGCTCGGCCTCCAACGACTGGACCTGGTCGCTGACGCTCGACTGGGCGAGATGAACCATCTCGGCGGCGCGCGTGATGTTGCGGCTGCGCGCCACCGCGAGGAAGGTCTTGAGCAGTCTTGGATGCATCGGCTGGCCGAAATCGCCGGGCCTACTGCAGCTGCGGCTTTTTCAGGAAACTGCCGCGGTCGGCGGATTTGACGCGCAGCCAGGTCTCGCGGCCGTCGCGCACCACCCGCATCGGGATCTCGGCACCGGCCGAGCCGCTTTCCCAAAGCTTGCGATAGAAATCGGCGAGCCCGTCGACCTCACCGTCGCGGACCTCGGAAATGACGTCGCCTTCGCGCAGGCCGGCCTTGGCCGCCGGGCCGCCCTCGGTCACGCTCATCACCACCACCTTGCCGTCGCTTTCGGCCGACAGCGCGCCGAGCCACGGGCGCGGCGGCTTGGCCACGTGGCCACGCGTCAGCAGGTCGTCGAGGATGGGCGGCAACAGGTCGATCGGAACCACCATGTTGATATCGGCAACCTCGCCGGCGCGGCTCATCTGCAAGCGCAGCGAACCGATGCCGAGCAGCGCGCCCTCGGCGTTGAACAATGGCGCGCCGCCCCAGGACGGATGCGCCGGCGCGATGAAGATCGCTTCGTCGAGCAGATACTCCCAATAGCCGGCGAATTCCTGCTTGGTGACGATCTTGGCCTCGATCGCCCGGCCGATGCCGTCGGCAAGCACCACCGCGTCGCCGATCCTGGCCTTACCGGCATCACCCAGCGCCACGGCCGGCAGACCGGTCGGCGCCAGCGCCTGAACGAGGCCGAAGCCCGATTCCTGGTCGTAGGCGAGCGCGTGAGCGGGGATGACGCGGCCGTCATGCGAGGTCAGCCAGACCTCCTCCGCCTCTGTGATGAGATAGCCGATGGTCAGCACCAGCCCGTCACTGCGGATGACGACGCCGCTGCCTTCCCTGAGCGTGCCCAGTGCCCCGGCCGTGAAGGCATCCTCCGGAACGGTCGCCCGCACGGCAACGACGGAACGCGGATTGGGATTGATGGTCATGATTTTGTCCTGCGATGCGAATGCCTGGCGGCTTCTTCTATAGGTATGCCACGGGGGAGATGCTGCAAGGGGGTGAGAAACGGTGGCCATAGGGCAGGAAAAGCCAACTGCTCGGCTTTTCGAATTTCGAACGCCCGGCAGGCGATGCGTCGCGCCTCGCATTGACAATAGTTCAACACAAGTTGAACTTCCCTCTCCGCAGCCCTAGCTATGGGTGACCTGCCATCCTCCCACGATACGAGAGCCGACATGACCGAATATACCCCGCCGAAAGTATGGACCTGGAACAAGGGCAATGGTGGCGCCTTTGCCAGTATCAACCGGCCGATCGCCGGACCGACGCACGACAAGGAACTGCCGGTCGGCAAGCACCCGCTGCAGCTTTATTCGCTGGCGACGCCAAACGGCGTCAAGGTGACGGTGATGCTCGAAGAGCTCCTGGCGCTTGGCCACGAGGGCGCCGAATACGATGCATGGCTGATCCGCATCAACGATGGCGACCAGTTTGGCAGCGGCTTTGTCGAGGTCAATCCCAATTCCAAGATCCCGGCGCTGATGGACCATAGCGGCAAGTCCCCGGTGCGCGTCTTCGAATCCGGCTCGATCCTGGTCTATCTCGCCGAGAAATTCGGCGAATTCCTGCCGGCCGAGCAGCCGGCGCGGGCGGAAGTGCTATCCTGGCTGTTCTGGCAGATGGGCTCGGCCCCTTATCTCGGCGGCGGCTTTGGCCATTTCTACGCCTATGCACCGGAAAAGATCGAATATGCTATCGACCGCTTCTCGATGGAGGTGAAGCGCCAGATGGACGTTCTCGACCGCCGTCTGGCCAAAACGGAATATCTTGGCGGCAAGGATTACACCATCGCCGACATGGCGGTCTGGCCCTGGTATGGCGGGCTGGCGCTCGGCCGGCAGTATAATGATTCCGCCACCTTCCTGTCGGTGCACGAGTATAAAAACGTGCAGCGCTGGGCGAAGGTGATCGACGAACGACCCGCGGTAAAGCGTGGCCGCATGGTCAACCGCGCCTTCGGCGAACCGGCCATGCAGCTGCACGAACGCCATGACGCCAGCGATTTCGACACCAGGACGCAGGATAGGCTCGCCGCCGAGTAGATTCAGGAAAGCTCCGTCAAAAGCCCATCACCGGCGTTAAACCGGTGATGGGCTTTTTGCTTGATGCATGAGACGGATCAGTGAAGAACTTCCACGATCTGACGGGTGTCGGGATCCACCAGCACGGTCTGATCATTAATCACCGCGACGCGATACCTGACGTTGGGAACTTCACGCAGTTCGACCTTGTCCGGCACAGAGGAGCCGAGCTTGAGTTCGACGCCCAGAAGGTTCACCGACGCCAGCGGTTCCCTCTTGATATATTCGCGAACGACCGTCTCCTGTTCCGGCTGGACCACGATGGTGTCCGCCAGAGCCGCGCCGACGCCGCCCAGCAGGACGATCGCAGCCGCAGCACTCGTAAGATAATGTTTCATTACAACCTCCATGATTGGCTATTCGCTCCGCCTGAAGGGAAACTCTCACGCAAGTCGGAGGTTCCATATCTGCTTGTGAAATAAATGAGGCGATTAACCAACAATATGCCACATTTTGTTACAAATATAAGTGAAGATATCCACACTAGCATGCTTTGCAGGTCTAATAAAACTTCTTCTGGATTGCGGGACAATCAAGGCATATCGGCTTGAAAGGCAAGAAATGACGCTAGAGCTATCTAACGTATAGCGAGGGGTGTCGTTCCCATGCTTTACCTCGCCTCCAAAAAAGGCCCGCCCTGCCGGGAGCAGGAGCGGGCCTCCAACGGACCGGTGGAGGTGGCGCCTCACCGATCGAGGTAGGAAAACGCACGCACCGCGGCTTCGTTCCACCGTGGCCGCCGCGATTTACCGGAAGTGCGCCGCGGCGAATTCTGCGCGATGCTGAATACGCTGGCCAGCAAGGCCCTGAGAGATTCTCCCGGGGGCGGAGGGATAGCGAGCCGCGGGTGGCGCCGTTAATGCCGGACGCCGTCCCGGTGTAACGGCGGCACCGGGTTGACTGCATCCTGGCCCATCGCGGTGTCTTGTGCGCGCCTGTAGATTAGCCCCAGGACGAGCACGAAGTAGCCGACCTGCAGGACGACCAGGACCACCGCAGTCCCGGCAAGCGCCTCCCAGAAGGAACCGGTAGCAATATAGGTCCAGACCGCGACAAGGATCGTGGTCGCCGACATTCCGACGAGAAATGGCCCAAAATACATCGACCTTCAAGATCCCCCAACCCGTCCCGGTCCGGGCGACTCCCTGCCCAAATCTCCGCATCCGCGCACAGGTTTTCATTATTTTAGCAACTGCGCAAGTATGCGGTGTCCCTCGACATCCCCTTAGAAATTTGTTGCACGGTGGCGCTGGCAGGAGCAGGTTGATGCTCACGGACCGCGGTAATCGGGAAAAGAAGTCCGGGGGGATTGGGGAATGACGCTTAAATTGATCGGGGCCGGTTTCGGCCGCACCGGCACATGGTCGACCTTTGCCGCATTGAACAAGCTCGGCCTGCCCTGCTATCACATGCAGGAAGTGATCATGAACAAGGCCAACACAGGCCATCTCGATTTCTGGCGCAAGGTTGCCAACAGCCCGCCCGGTTCGCAGCAGGACTGGGGCAAGGTGTTCGCCAATTACACCGCCACGGTCGACAATCCAGGCTGCTGCGTGTGGCGCGAACTGATGGTGGCCTACCCCGACGCCAAGGTGCTGCTGACATTGCACCCACGCGGCGCCGAGGCGTGGTACGAAAGCACGATCGACACCATCTACTTCACCGAGAACCTGTGGCAGTTCAAGATCCTGGAATGGCTCACCCCGTTCGGCCGGAAGTTCGGCGACATGTCGCGCAAGCTCATCTGGGGCCGCACATTGGCCGGTGTCATGGGCGACCGGGATAGGGCGGTTGCCCGCTACAATGCCTATGTCGACGAAGTGAAGGCAGCCGTGCCGCCGGAAAAGCTGCTGGTGTTCAAGGTCAGTGAGGGCTGGGCCCCGCTCTGCCATTTTCTCGATGTGGCGCAGCCGAACGAACCCTTCCCAAACCTGAACGACCGCGAAACGATCAAGAAGATCATCCGCGACATCATCACGGGCTCCTACATCATGCTGGGACTGACGGTGGCTGCCATCGCGGCGGTGATCGCGGCATTGTGGTGGTGGCTGGGCTGACCGCAAGCCCAGGCGCGCCTGCCTGTTTGGAGCGGGCCGAGTTTTTCGCTCCCGAAACAAACGACCTCACCGACTGCCAGCTTTCGGTCGGGCAGGCTGACTAGCAACTGCTCTCGCTGGAATTTTGCGCTTGCCTTCCCTGCCGGACGGGTCACCAGTTCATGGCCGTTCGACCAGGCTTTTGCCCTTCTCAACGCCGCTGCAAAGCGGCATGATTATATCTCGATTGGATGAAATAGCGGAACATCCAATGGACATTGCCGGAACCGAACAGGGCCCCCCGGACTTTTGCGCGCATCACCCAAGACCTTGGTCCTACAAGGGAAACCGGATGGTTCGATCCGCGACGCGCAGGCAACGCGCGCCGGTCGGTCCAGAGGCGCCGGCACTTTGCCATCTCGCGTCATCGCCATGCCCGCAATGCCGCCTGATGATTGGCCGATTGTGCCCGGCTAGAATGCAGGGCCTTGCAGCCCCTGCCTATTCCGCTTTCGCGGAAGTTTCGGACGTCTAGGCGATGTGCGATAAGGTTGTTGCGGCGGTACGAGCCGCCCTGGTTGGCGCGGGCGCCGAGCACACCCCAACAATGCGCCCCCCGTCCGCGTCGACATGGCAAGCGCCTGGGTGTCACGGCTTTGCTGCCAGCCCGGCAAAAGCCAGCAATGGGCTGATGTCGTGTCGATCGGCTGCCTTCAACGCCGAAATATACGCCGCCCGTCTCTCGTTCATTTTCAACAGGTCAGCCCCATCCGCCCAATCGATCGGATCGACGCCGTACACTTTTTCGAGCATGGCGTCCGCTAGGATGCGGGAACTCATGGCGGAGGGGCCTCTGATGGCCGCTCGCCGTTGTCATGAGGAGTAACGAAAAGGATGATCAGCGGCCGGAAAGCCCCTCACCCCAGTTCCACCCAGACCGGCGCATGGTCGCTGGCGCCGTCCTGCCCGCGCACGTCGCGGTCTATGCCCGCTCCCTTCAGCCGGCGCACGAGCGTCTTCGACAGCAGGATATGATCGAGCCGCAGGCCGGCGTCACGCTCCCAGCGGTTCCGGCGATAATCCCAGAAGGTGTAGAGCGTCTCCTTCGGATATTTCTTCCGTAACGCATCGGTCCAGCCTTGTTCCAGCAGCGCGGCGAAGGCAGCGCGGCTTTGCGGCTGCACCAGCGCGTTGTCGTCATAGGAGCGGGTGGCGTAGATGTCGCGCGGCTCGGGCACGATGTTGTAGTCGCCGGCCAGCACCACAGGCAGACCGGTTTCGAGAAGCTGTTCGGCATGCGCCTCCAGCCGCGCGTGCCAGGCGAGCTTGTAGGTGAATTTCGGCCCCGGCTGCGGATTGCCGTTCGGCGCATAGAGACAGGCGATAACGATGCCGTTCACCGCCGCCTCGATATAGCGGCTCTGCCGGTCGGCATCGTCGCCGGGCAACGCATCGCGGGTCAGCACCGGCTCGGCACCACGCGCGAGTATGGCGACGCCGTTCCAGGTCGGCTCGCCCTTCCACACCGCGCCATAGCCGGCATCGGCAAGCGCGGTACGCGGAAACTGCGTGTCGCGCGCCTTCAATTCCTGCAGGCAGACGACATCGGGTTTTGCGGTGGCGAGCCACGCCAGCAGCTTGTCCAGCCGGCTGTTGATGTTGTTGATGTTGAAGCTGGCGATCTTCATCGGGGATCAGGGGGCGATCCTGCCCACCCACGCCTTCACCGTCTGCGCCAGCGTCGTCCGATGATCCGCCGTGGAGAAGCCCGAAATGCTCTTGCGCGGCTTGAGATCATGGTCGCCGTCCTCCAGCCAGATCACTTCGATCGCATCGGAAAGGCCGTAGGTCGCGACCTCGTCCTTCGTGCCGAATTCGTCGCGCGTCCCTTGAAAAATCAGCGTCGGCGTCTTCAGCCCGGCGAGATGTTTTGTCCGCAATTGCTCGGGCTTGCCAGGCGGATGGAAGGGATAGCCCAGGCAGACCAGCCCCGATATCTCGCCCTTGGAAAACATCTCGTCGGCGACCATGGAGGCGACGCGCCCGCCCATCGACTTGCCGCCGATGATGAGCTTGCCCGACACGCCCTTGCCCCTGAGGTCGGCGATCGCCTTGATGTATTCCGGGTTCACCGTCTCGGCGCGCGGCGGCGGCTTGCGCTGGCCATAACGGCGGGCCGCCATGTAGTGGAATTCAAAGCGCGCGACCTGGAAGCCCACGGCGGCGAGTGCCTTGGCGGTGGCTGTCATGGAGGGGGAATCCATCGACGCGCCGGCACCATGCGCAAGCAGGATGGTGTCGGGAGCGGTGTCGTGGCCATCGAAGAGGAAGGTGGTCATGATGTGGCACCCCGCGCGACGGCGAAGCCGCCAATCTTGCCCCACAAGGGGGGAGACCGGCTGTCGTCGCGGTCTTGGCCAACCATCGTCACCCCGCCGACTTCGCCAGCTGCATATCCACGAACTGCACGCCTCTGGCCGCCACTCCAGCCCATTCCGACGCCGCGTCGAGCTCCAGATACCGCACCCACAGCCGCCGCGCCTCGAGCAGATTGCCGGCGTCAAACTCCAGCCGCGCCAGATTGAACACCGGGTCGGCATAAGTCTTGTCGAGCGCGATCGCCTTCTGCAAATGCCTTCGCGCCGAAGCGTCGCGGCCCTGCTCGCTCATCAGCCCGGCCAGATTGAACCAGGCTTCGACGAACGCCGGATCGAGCTTTATCGCCCTGGCATAATCGTGCGCGGCTTCCGCCACGCGCCCGGACCCGCGCAAACAGTTGGCGCGGTTGAAGGCGGCGATGGCGTCGGTGGGGTCGATGGCGAGGCAGCGCTGGTAGAGTGCGGCGGCACCGTCATGGTCGCCGCCCTCCTCCGCGGCTTCCGCCTCGGCGAACAAATCTTCCAGCGTGTCGTCGCCTTGTGCCGCAGCTCCCAGATCGAACAGCAATTGCCCGTCGAGTTCGCTCTGGCCGCCTTCGAGATAGATGGCGTCGGGACGGCCATGCTGCGAGCCGACATTGAGCGACTTGGCGGTGAGCGAAGCGACGGGGCCGGAGCGGTGGACTGAGCGCGCGATCGCGCCCCATGTGGCGCCGCCGGCGATCAGCCCGGCATATTTGCGTGCCAGGATCAGGTCGCGGAAGGAATAGGGCTCGCCATCATGCTCGAAGGCATCGAACAGGCTGAGCCGGTCGAGATCGGCGCCGGACAGCCTGGACTGGTCGATCAGCGATTGGCGCGACAGTGAGGGCGCCTCGGGCGCCTTCATCAGCCCGAGCAGCCGCAGGAAACCGTTCTCGCTCAAGAGAATGCGCCCGGCCGCACGCTCGGCGCCGAGGCGGCGTTCGATCTCGCCGTCGCTATTTTTAGTCAGTCCGGCCTTGGTCAGCCCAGTCTTGGCCAGCAAGGTCCGTCCGAACACGACATGGCTGGTACGCCTGGTGACGCCGCGCCTGAGCTGGCCGTGCTGGCGCTCCACCTCGCGCGCGGCGAGCCTGAGCGGAAACGCCGCCAGCGCGCCGATCGTACCAAAGACAGCCCCCGGAACGGCCGGTGCCGTCATTTCTTGCTCTTGCCGACCGCCTTGAGCAGGTTGGCCTTGAGCGGATTTTCAGGCGCACCACCCGCTGCCGCCTTCTTGGCGGCGGGCTTGGCGGCCTCGTCGGCCTTGCTCTTCGACTTGGCCGGCGGCTTCGACTGCGACAGGCTGGCCTTCAGCGCATCCATCAGGTTGATGACATTGCCGCGTTCCGGTGCCGCCGCGATGATCGGCTTGTGGCCCTTCAGCTTCTCGCGGATCATCGACATCAGCGCGACTTCGTAGCGGTCCTCGTAATTCTTCGGATCGAAAGTGGTTTCCTTCTGCTTGATCAGCGCTTCGGCAAGCTGCAGCATTTCCGGGTCAGGCTTCATGGCCGGAATGTTGCCGAAATATTCAGCCGTGCCACGCACTTCGTTCGGGTTCCTCAACGTACACACGAACATGCCGTTCTCGCGCGCTCCGATCGTCACCACGCGCTCGCGGCTGGACAGCACCAGCCGGGCGATGGCGAGCTTGCCGGATTTGCGCATCGCCTCGCGCAGCACGGCAAAGGTCTCTTCCGCCATCGCCCCGTCCGGCGCCATGTAATAGGGCGCGTCCTGGTAGATGACGTCGACCTCGTCCTCGTCGACGAAGGCCTCGATGTTCATCGTGTGATTGGATTCGATGCGCACGGCGTCAAGGTCGGCATCGTCGATGATGATGTACTGCTTGTCCTCGTACTCATAGCCCTTGACCAGATCCGCGCGTTCGACGAGCCCCAGTTCAGGGTCGACCGGCTTCATGTTGATGCGGTTGTGGGTCTTCTTGTGCAGCTGGTTGAACGAGATGCGTTCGCTGGCGCTGGTGGCGGGGTATAGCCGCACCGGACAGCTGACTAGACTGAGTTTGAGGTAACCTTTCCAACTTGCCCTGGGCGCCATGATGAACTCCTACGCGGCCGCGCGCTGACAGTTACTTCGCAGCGCTTCGTCCGAAGGACGAACAAGGCTGCGCAAATCCTACACCGACCCGGCACAATAGCGGCAAATCCCTGACGAAATCTTCCCGCCGGTTTTCGGGGTCACGGGCGGAGAATAATTCAAATTGTCGGAAGCGTCGATGGCGTGCGGGACGCCGGTGATTGGCCGACCCACTTATCCCTTCGTCATCCTAGGGCGAAGCAAGGAGCGAAGCGACGCGCGCAGACCCTAGGATCCATGCCGTGACTTACAAGCGTTGCTGCAGTGAAGGAAAGCTCACCACCCTGTTCCGCGAAAGAGTTCGAACCAGTCTGGATTGGCCTTCTCGATCAGTTCAACCTTCCATAGGCGCGGCCAGCGCTTCAGTGACTTCTCGCGCTGGATCGCATCGGTAATGTCGAAATATTCCTCATACCAGACCAGCCGTTGCACGCCGTATCGGCCGGTGAAACGCGAGCCTTGGCCCGACTTGTGTTCTGGCATACGGCGACCGAGGTCATTGGTGACACCGATATAGATTGTGCCGCGCTTCTGGCTCGCGGTCATGTAGACGTATCCGGTCATCTGAACAGGTGCATTCTACAACAATGGTCGCGGCATGGATCCTAGGGTCTTCGCGACGGAGCTTCGCTCCTGCTCCGCCCTAGGATGACGAAGTTCAGGAGCCCTGTTCGTCGAAGGGCGCCTCAAAGCCCGTTTACCTTTCCCGGGACCACCGGCAAATCCCGCGCGAACTCGTCAATGTCAGCCCACGGATCACCCGATGTCTCCAGCAACCCCGGCAGCGACGCGTAATTCAAATCCTGCGGCGCATCGATTGCCTCCAGATCGCTCCAACTCACCGGTGTCGAGGCCGGCAGGTTGGTGCGGGCGCGCAGCGAATAGGGGGCGGCGGAGGTGTGGCCGCGCGCGTTGCGGTGATAGTCGATGAAGATGCGCCGCTTGCGGTTTTCCTTGCCCATGGTGGTGGTGAAGGTATCTGGCGCGGTGGCCGTGAGATGCGTCGATATCGCGCTGGTCGCCTGGTGCAGCTTCTTCCAGTTCTGCTTGCCGGTCACCGGAACCGTGATGTGGATGCCGCTGCCGCCCGAAGTCTTTGCGAATGGCACCAGCCCCAGCCCCTCCAGCTCGCCCTTGATGTGGACGGCGGCCTCGACCACCTCGCGCCAGGAAATCCCCTCGCCCGGGTCGAGGTCGAAGACGATCTGGTCGGGCTTGTCGAGGCTGGTGCGATGGGTGCCCCAGGTGTGGAACTCGACGACGCCGAACTGCGCCAGCGCCAGATAGCCCTTGGCACCCTCGACGGAGAGATAGGACTTGGTCTCGCCCTCGGAATTGGTCGCCTGGAACGTCACCACCGAAGGCGGCATGCCGGTGAAGGCGTGGCGCTGGAAGAAGCAATCCTTGGGCAGGCCGGTCGGGCAGCGCACCAGCGACACCGGGCGGCCAAGGATATGCGGCAGCATGAAGTCGCCGACCAGCGCGTAATAGACGGCGATGTCGAGCTTGGTCGGGCCGTTCCTGCCGAACAGCCGCCGCGTCGGGTTTGTCACCCAGATCGTGGCAAGGTCGGCTTCAGCGATCAGCCGCTTGCGTTTTGCCGACACCGGCGTCGACAGGCCGACGTCACGCAGACCGCGAAACACACCATGGCGCAGCGCATTGTCCGCGGTTCGGTTGGCAAAATGAATGCGCGCCGAAAACAGCGGCTTGACCCAGTGCATCTCGCGCATGATTTCGCGCGGCACGCCTTCCGGCGGCGTTGCGCCTGACGTGAGCGGCTCCAGCCGGGCCAGCAGGTCGGCCGCGGTCGCGGCATCGAAGCCGGAGCCAACCTTGCCGCGATAGTGCAGTTCGCCGTCCACCCACTCGGCCATGCCGAGCGCGGCCAGCCCCTCGGCCGCGTCCGAAGTGGTGTAGCCGGCGATGACGAAATCGCCCTTTTCGAGCGCCTTGGTCTTGGTCCAGCTCTTGGTGCGGCCGCTCTGATAGATGGCGGTGGCGCGCTTGGAAACCACGCCCTCCAGGCCGAGTTCCGTCACCTGGTCGTAGAGCCCCTGCCCCGAACCTTCGACATGGTCGGAGAACTGGATGGCGGAGTTGGCGCCAAGCCCGCCAAGCAGTTCGGCCAGCAGCGCCTTGCGCCGGATGAGCGGCACCTTCATCAGGTCCCAGCCATCGAGTTGCAGGAGATCGAAGGCGTAGAAGTGCAGCTTGCTGCCGGCGCCCTCCGCCAGCGCGTCCTGCAGCAGCGCAAAGCGGGAAATGCCCTTGGCGTCGAGCACGACGATCTCGCCGTCGATGATCGCCTCGCGGCACGGCAGCTTGGCGAACGCATGGGGAAGGTCGCCATAGCGCTTCGTCCAGTCGATGCCGCCACGGGTGATCAGCCGGACCTCCCCGTTGGAGACATGCGCCATGGTGCGGTAGCCGTCGAACTTGATCTCATGCAGCCAGAGCTCGTTGGTATTGTCGGCAAGGCTTTCGCCACCCGGCGGCTTCGGCACCTGCGTGGCCAGTTGCGGCTCAATACGGCTCAGTGCCGGCGCCTTGGCCGCGCCGGGCAGGTCGCCCGGCCTCAACGATCCAGGCTTTGGCGCGGACTTCGCGGCCGGCTTCGGCGGCGCCACCAGCTCCTCGATGCGCAGGCCGGATTTCACGCTTTCCGGCCGCGCTTCGAGGATGTTCAGCGCCGTGTCGGCGGCGAGGTCGCGCTCCTTGAACAGCAGCCAGTTCTTCTTGTTCTCGTCCTCGCCGGGCTTGGGCTTCAGGCGCGTCAGCATCCAGCCGCCATTGAGCTTTTCGCCGGCCAGCCGGAACTTGAAGGCGCCGGTCCTGAGGCTCTGCTCGACATCCCCCATCGGCGCCCAGGTGCCGGCGTCCCAGACGATCATCGGCCCGCCGCCATATTCGCCCTCGGGGATGACGCCCTCGAAATCGATATATTCGAGCGGGTGGTCCTCGGTCTCTACGGCCAGCCTTTTGTCGGCAGGGTTGAGCGACGGCCCGCGCGGCACCGCCCAGCTTTTCAAGACATCGCCGACTTGCAGGCGCAGATCGTAATGGTCCGCCGTCGCATGGTGCTTATGGATGACGAAGCGGTTGCCGTCGCCGGCCATCGACCCGCCGGCCGGCTCCGGCGTCTTCGAGAATTCGCGCTTGGCGCGATAGGTCTGGAGCTTGGCGGGCGGCATGTCAAAAGCCGAGCCTGGCGGAAATCAACAACCGCCTCGTTCCTTCGCGCCCCCCTCTGCCCTGCCGGGCATCTCCCCCTCTTGGGGCCCGTTGCGCAATATTGCGGGAGGCTTGTTGTGAGGATTGAGGGCGGCCATTTTCGTTGCTTTGGAGGCTTTT
>NZ_VFUI01000044.1:0-16722 GCF_006440535.1 Mesorhizobium sp. B2-5-13
CCCGGGGGGGTTGGGGGGGCAGTAGTCGCGCCGCTCCAGATTCTAGCGTTCAGCATGCTGTTCCGCACGAGCTACAAGCTTAGCGATTCCGTCTCGCGCGCAACAGGGACGGTCTACGCTCGTGCCTGGCGGCAGGCAGTTTTCACCATCGGCGTCTTCGCCGGTTCCCTCATAGGGCAATTCTGGGGCATAGAAGGCGTGGCGTTCGGCGTCGGCGCGGCCTTCGGGATCAACTTCTTCCTCATGGCACAGTTGAGCCTCCGCGTGACCGGCATGACATGGGGGGATTTCCTTGCGGCGCACCTGCCCGGGCTCGCGCTCGCGGGTGTTGTCGGGACTGGCGTCTGGGCAGTCGTTGACTGGCTGCGCGAGTTCCATCTATCGCCTCTTCCCCTGCTCATCGATACGGCATTGCTGGCATCCGCCGGAGGCTTGCTGCTGTGCTGGATCCTGCCGTCGCTGTTCCTTGGACGGGACGGCCTATCGCTGCTGCGCCTGCTCGCGGCCGTGGCGCCTGCCTGGCCCAGGATGAAGAAGGCAACAGACTGACCAGCAGGACATTCGGGCCGCGGCTTTCATGCGCCTGCGATGCGGTGGCCATTCGCGCCTGGGGTATGGGAACTGACCTCCTGTCGGGCGCGTCGCGATGCCGGTTTTAATCACGGGAAATTGGGGAAGGGAAATCCAACATGACCAAACTGACTGAGGTTGGCGCGAAATTCCTGATGACTGAATTCGGCAGCGACGCAGGCATTGGCGGCGACTGGCTGAACATTGACGATTGGACCCAGCCAAGCGGAAAAGAAAGCGGTAACGAGACGGGTCATGTGCTCTCCGATCTTGGCGAGGGGCTTGCTGCCGAAACCAGCCAGGGCAGCCACACTCCGAACTTGGAACCAGCCGCGAGCAAGCTCGATCTCATTTCCGACCATGGGATCATCCCGCCATCGGTAGACGATGGCGGATTGAAATTCACCGGACAGGCCGAGGTGCCGGCTGGACTTGCCATCCATCTGGACAGCACCTTTGTCGACAGCGCCCGGAATCATGCGGACAGAAGCGTCACCTACACCGCCGCTGCCCTTGCAGACACCGGCACGGTCTCGACAGGGGGCGCTGTCGCCACCAGCAGCCTTCTCGCCGCCAGCTCAAGTGCGATCGACCCGATTTTCGAGACCAGGGTGGCGACCGCAGGCGACGACGTCGAGGAGAAAGGCTCCGGTACGATTGGGACCAACATCAACGATCTGGAGCTGGGTTATGACGGCAGCACCCGCCAGACCGTCGGCCTTCGCTTCACCGGCATCGACATCCCTAAGGGTGCCATCATCACCAGCGCCTACATCCAGTTCCAGGCCAACGAGGTGAAAACCGGCGCGGCCTCGCTGCTGATCCAGGGCGACAACACCGACGACGCCAGCCCCTTCACCAGCGCCGCCTTCAATGTCTCCTCGCTTCCCCGGACGACGGCATCAACCGCCTGGACACCGGATCCGTGGACCATCGTGGGCGAACATGGCCTTGCCGAGCGCACGCCGGACCTTACGGCTATCGTCCAGGAGGTCGTCAACCGCTCCGGCTGGGTGGCGCTCAACGACATGGCCTTCGTGGTCACCGGCACCGGCACGCGCACGGCCGATTCCTACGAATACAATCCGGCCAGCGCACCGCTGCTGCACATTGAATATCTGCTGCCTGGATCCAGCAATCCGGTGGCCTTCAACACTCCGGCCGACGCCAATGCCGCCGCCAACCAGATCGCCGAGCTTGCCGCGGCAGGCGCACCCACCGGGATCACCGCCTCGGCGACGGATCCAGATGCCGGTTCGACCGTCACCTACAGCATTAATGACTCGCGCTTCGCCATCGATTCCAGCAGCGGCGTCATCACGCGCTCAGCCACCGGCACGCTCGACTTCGAGACCCAGCCGTCCATCAACCTGACGGTGACGGCGACCTCGTCGGACGGCAGCACCGCTAACCAAGCCTTCACCCTCGCCGTCCTGAACAGCCCGGAGCCGGTGGCCTTCAACGCGGTGCCTGATGCCAACCCTGCCGCCAATCAGATCGCCCAGAACGCCGCCGCAGGCACGACCATCGGCATCACCGCGTCAGCCACGGATCCCGATGCCGGCTCGACGGTCAGCTACAGCATCGGCGACTCGCGCTTCGCCATCAATGCCAGCACGGGTGTCATCACGCGCTCGAGTACCGGCACGCTCAACGCCCAGTCCGAGCCGTCGGTCGCCCTCACCGTCACGGCCACCTCGTCCGATGGCAGCATCGATACCCATGCTTTCAACGTCAATGTCACGGCCAGCCAGATGCCGGTGGCCTTCAACACTCCGGCCGACGCCAATGCCGCCGCCAACCAGATCGCCGAGCTTGCCGCGGCAGGCGCACCCACCGGGATCACCGCCTCGGCCACCGATCCCGATGCCGGCTCGACCGTCACCTACAGCATCAACGATGCGCGCTTCGCCATCAATTCCAGCACCGGTGTCATCACGCGCTCGGCCGTCGGCACGCTCGACTTCGAGACCCAGCCGTCCATCAACCTGACGGTGACGGCGACCTCTTCCGACGGCAGCACCGCCAACAAGAGCTTCACTCTCGCCGTCCTCGACAGCCCGGAATCAGTCGCATTCAACGCTCCGCCCGATGCCAACACCGCGGCCAACCAGATTCTGCAGAGTGCTGCGGCCGGTACTGCCGTCGGCATCACCGCTTCGGCCTCGGATCCTGATGCCGGCTCGACGGTCACCTACACGATCGACGACTCGCGCTTCGCCATCAATGCCAGCACCGGGGTCGTCACGCGATCGAGCACCGGCACGCTCAACGCCCAGTCCGAACCGACAATCAATTTCCACGTCAAAGCCACCTCGTCCGACGGCAGCTTCGATACTCACACCTTCACTGTTGACGTCACCAGCCAGCTGCCGACATCGGTGACCCTGGCCCATACCATCCTGACCTCGCAGTGGTCGCCGCCGAGCCCCGATCCTACGGATATCGTCTATATTTCTCACCTTGGCACGCTGCTGGTTGCCGACAGTGAAGTCGATGAAATGCCCATTTTCACCGGCAAGAATCTCTACCAAATGAACCTGGCCGGCAATCTTATGGGAACGCTCACTACCATCAACTTCTCGGACGAGCCGGCCGGGGTCACTTATAATCCTGCTAACCACCATCTCTTCTTCGCGGACGACACTGGCACGAAGAGCGTCTACGAGTTGAACCCAGGCAAGGATGGGCTTTACAACACGTCCGACGATATCGTGACCTCATTCAAGACCGCCGCGTTCGGCAGTAAGGATTCGGAGGCTCTTGCCTACGACACAAAACGCGGAGTGCTGTATCTCGAGGATGGCTCAAACCATAACATTTACACCATCGCTCCGGGCCAGAACGGCAAATTCGACGGCGTCCCAAGCACGGGTGGCGATGATGTCGTGACGAGTTTTTCTGTACAATCGCTCGGATCCCCTGCTGACGGGGGCCTCGCGTATGATGCGGTCCACGACCTGCTTTACGTCATCGTGTCACGCACCTCGGTGGCAATGATAACGCCAACCGGGGATCTGCTGGGCACGCTCGATATCTCGGCGGCCGACGCACATAAACCGGCCGGATTGGCGCTGGCGCCGAGCAGCGACGATCCGAGCCACCAAATGAGCCTCTATATCGTCGATCGGGGCGTGGACAACAACACGGATCCAAACGAGAACGACGGCAAGATCTATGAATTCCATTTGAACGATTGGGTAATCGCCTGATCCGGTACGGCTTCGCCTCTTCAAGTGGTCGTTAGGGCGTCCGGCAATCCGCAAGCTGCCGGTCGGCTAGTCTCAGGGCCGCCAGTGAGCCGTTCAGGCGACTACAGCATGTCGCGGCGAATAGGATTCGCCCGACCTGCTGTAAGCTTCTGATCTTATGCATGTCGTTATTCCGGAACCGAGGACACTTCCGGGCGACATGCATTAGCGTCTTCCCGCACTATTCGAGTGCTCCCATTCACGATACTTTCAGGGCTTCAGGCGAGTTGAGCGAGGATATCGTCGACAACGCTTGGGACCGTGCCCGCCGTGTCGATATCGATGCCAGCGGGAAGATATTCCCGGGTATGATGGTAGCGCAGTACCAGCCGCCGCTCGGCCGGATCGAAACCTGGCTCATTCGGTCGCCCATCCAATCGTCGGTTCAACGTCTCAATGTCTATGTCGAGCACAAAGACCTTGTCGAATAAGTCCAGGAATTTATGGAAATTGCGCGAGCCGCCACAGAAGAAGGTGGCAGGATGGGTGGTGTCGGCAGCAATGGCCCGGACCTTGTCGACGGGCCAAATCCAGTGCGCGTATCCCCAGACGATGTGATCCTGGCCTTCGGGTGGTCCTGGCA
The DNA here is from genome assembly GCF_006440535.1 of Mesorhizobium sp. B2-5-13. Taxonomy (NCBI): domain Bacteria; kingdom Pseudomonadati; phylum Pseudomonadota; class Alphaproteobacteria; order Hyphomicrobiales; family Phyllobacteriaceae; genus Mesorhizobium; species Mesorhizobium sp. B2-5-13. Next base: position 4,405 of record NZ_VFUI01000044.1, read on the forward strand.
GTGCCTTGCCTGTTTCGGGGTCGCCGACATAGGCCAAGACCCGGTCACCATGGACGACATGATAACCCCGCCGCTCCAGTTCGGTAGCGACAGACGTTTTTCCAGTGCCGGAACCGCCTTCGATCAGGTAGTTCTTGATTCCCATAGGCGCCGTTTATCACGTCGTTCAATCCGGCGAGAAGAGAACGACAACTGGGAGCGGAACATCGGTTACAAAAATCGGCAATGGGACGATGCTCGATGCAACGCGTTTCAGCGCCGATAAAAAAGCCCAGACCGCCGGCGGCACTCTGGGCGCCGCAAGCGGTCTGGGCTTTCACGAAGGGCTTGGCCCTATGTCCTTGGCCCTATGTCGTCGAGACGCTGTTTTCAGCGACCCTGCTCGAGGAGCTTACGCCTTGCCGGGCGGGCCGACGTGAATATGGTTCTTGTCTCCCCAACCATTGCCGGGGCGTGTGCCGCCCGATTTGGCAATCGCCTTGGAGTTCAAGCTTGTGCCGAGCAGAAGCGTCACAGCCGGCGGCGTAACCGCCGCAAAACGCCCCGCCTTCTTGAGAAAGTCACGGCGCGCTTGAGCCTCCGAGACCAGCGCCTCTTGCGTCCGTTCCGAGCGTTTTGTGCTTTCTATTGACATTTCGACCTCCCACAAACTTTCTCAAATTCGCAGATTGATCTTACGCTTTCCATACAGGCGCACTAGTTCTCCAAAAGGCTTAGATTTTCGTGCGAGGATTGAAGAGCGTGCGAGCGATGCGATGTAAGGGGTCCGACGGCCCACGTTTCGCCAACCCGTAGGCGCGTGAAAACCGCCATAAGCCCCACATCAAATTGCCTGCCAGGCGCAGCGGGGCGCCAATGATGGGGTGGGTCGCCGTGAAGACGCGCCTCCAGTGCTGGAAACGGACCATCGGGCGTTGTGTACATTTTGCGGGGATTCTGGTTCCAAAGAAATGATGCAAGGCCAAGAGCTGGGTGTCGAGCGCATTGCGGGCGCTCCGATCCGGCATGGATTCCTGCAGTGACATCCAGTCCACGTCCTCGCTTTCCGCCAATCGGGCCAGATCATGAAGGTGCCTGAGATCTATCCTTCCGCGCCAGTAATCTCCCTCCTTGAGAAGGTCGTGCACCATCCAATGCAGGGCGCGAGACCGAGCGGGAGGAATGTTCACCCGAAGTCCTCCGAGTTGGACGAGTTCGGGAGGGGCATGGCAGGTAGGTTGGCTCGACCGAAGTTCCAGCATTCCGGCGTCATGCTCGCGGGCCATGCCTCGGGCGCCCGCCACATCGACGTAGCCAAGCTCTTCAAGACAGGTCCGGGCGAACGTCTCTTCGCGCGGGTCCACGGCTAGATCGAGGTCACTCGTCATCCTGCTGGGAACCTGGCCGCCCGGCGAAAGGAACAGAGGAACGGCCCCCTTGAGCAGAAACGGTACGATGTCGCGGCCATTGAGGGCGGCAACGGCTTCACGCAGTTGAGTACGCAAGCGCAGGTTCCGTTCGCGATTGCAGTCGTAAACGAACCGAAGGTACTCGCGCACGTCCTGCGGGAGTTGATGGATTTGTCCGGCCCGAGCGAGAGACGAGAACAAATCGGCTGTGAGCAGAGTGTGATTTGCCAGAGCGATCACGGCCTGCCAGTCGGCGCTGTCGGTCGGAGCGCCGCGAAGTCCAGCGACCAACGCCTTAAGCGCGTTGCCTCTACTCGTCATGGCACGCTTTCGAGATTAGCTGCACCGCATCATCAAGCCCGGAGTAGGTCAGGCAATAGGTTTGCGCCGAGCCGATGAGTTGGGTCAGCACTTCGAAAGCGGTGCCACTGAGCTCTCCGCCGGGTGCCAGCGCGCCGTTGAGCAGGCCGCGCAAAGCGTGAGCTGGATCGATCGGCTCCAGGCTAGCTTTCGAGGTACGACCTCGACGGAGCAGGACCACACAGCCAATGGGTAGGGGAGCGGGAGGCAAGGGCACGAACGCCTTGGGCACGGCAAACCGTACACGCTTGCGGTCAGGGCGGCGACAGATCGGAACGGCATCGAGGCCGGGGCAGTATTTGGCCAGCAACGGCCATGCTCCCGCCTTGACCGCCGGGGCAAACGGAAGGCCGACGCCATGCCCGCTAGAGTCCAGCAGCGTCACATCATCGGCGACAAAGCCAAATCCTGCATGGACCAGTGCCAAGCTCAGCGTCGTCTTGCCCGCGCCCGGATTGCCACAAAGAAGGACGATGCGTTCATTTCTGAGGAGCGCAGCCGCATGGAGGGCAAGTTCATATGCGCCGTAATCCAGAACCTCGGTCAGCAATTGCCCTTTCAGCATGACGGGTAGTTGGTCGAGGGAGCAGGACAAAATCCACTTGTCATCCCGCAACAGGTGGACTCTCCCTCCCTGCCCAACCACCTCGAACAGTACGTCGGCAGTATCACTTTTGACCTCGAGGTGGCGAAATACGGAAATCGCGGGAAAGGCGTAGGCTGCCGGATAGACGATGCGTATGTTGAGGCCCGCAACTGCGACCACCTGGCTCACAGGCTTTTGAGCTGACGAAGTAGACCACGGCGCGCAGGGCCGTATCAGGTTCAGCCGCTGCCAATCTTCGAGTGCAGCCTCGACATGCCTGTCTGCCTCAAGTCTATCAACGCCACTGCGCGCCATCTCGACCGAGATGGCGTGCGGTGGCATGCCTTCTTCCAGAGAGCGCCAGATGTCGGCAGCAGTATCGTTGACGGCGAAAATGGCCTTCTGGGAAGGGCTGAACAGGATATTTTGTCCCCTGACGCGTACCAACCGCCCTTGGATCACAAACGCGCCAGGGCCGTGATCGGCGGATCCTGATGCCATACTTCTGTCAATCGCCTCGTGCTGGTTCATCGCGGTGACGGTCCAAGCTGTTGTTGCAAGCAGGGTGCATGCGAGCGCCACCTGTCTTTGCAGTTCGGATAATCATTGCCGACGCTGCGACTTCTCACAGCAATTCGTCGGAGAACCGGACCACGTCCTGATGCGCCGCGATCCACTGGAGATGCGCCTTGTTCCAATATTCGCGGGCGTTGGCGCCCGTCAGCAATCTGAAACCAGATGGCGGCAGCGGCAACGAGGAGGGGATTGGCTCGTCGGGCAGCCACAGCAAAACGTTGTCGCGGCTTTCAATCGCCAGCCGCCATGTTCTTTCCAGGCGATGGAATCCACGCATGTTGGCCGCGGCCAATGCGAAAACCGATTCCGTGATCCTCAACCTGGGCGACTGATCGACAGCCTTGATCGGCGCCTGATGTGTGATTTCGCCCTTGGACAGAAAGGCATGCATGCGAATGAGGGATTTGTCGACCCGCACCGTTTGCCCTGTTCCGTCCCGCTCGTTTGACGCAGGGTCCAGGCTGATCCCCGAGAAACATCCGTCAAACAGGCAATCTTCGATGATACCGCTGAGGAGATAGTCGTTCTCCACCGCATCATCCCTGATTTCGCTGAGCCAGCACCCTTTTAGGCGAAAACCGTCGGCGTGCTCGGCGAGGCGAATGCCATCCCAGCAGCGACGGGCACGCACCCCCTCAATTGTCGCATCGGTGGTTCCGTCCCTGACAAGCAGAGCCGCGCTGTTGCAGTAGGTGTCCCGCCAATCAGACGTTAGCGGTACCTGGCCGTCGAAGCGGCCCCCGACAAAGCGAACCCCTGGACAGTTGCGGATGACGACGGGATAGCGATTGACCGGCAATGTCCCCTCGTCGCAGCCCATGGTCGCGCTGGGATCGCTGTTTCTGCTGTTGGCAACCGTGAAGGAAGCATTGCGAGCATTGATAGTTGCTCCCGGCTGGAGGTTGCGAATTACTTGCTGTTTGAAGCCATACTCACCCGTCAGGACGAACTCGTTGCCTCCCGGCGTTTGGCCGCCTTGCGCTCGGAGCGAGCTCGGCAACAAAGCGATTACAGGATACAAGCCGGCGACGGCCATGAAAGAACGGCGGTCCATTCTCGTGCTCATTGACCTACCCTATCGCACAGCCGATGCCGTTCAAGGCAGGCCAGTAGCACCGCATCGAGAACCCTTTCGGCGACGTCTTCGGGCGACGCAAACCTCTCCACGTTAACCGCCACCAGTACGCCGGCGTGATCTTCCGTTCCCATCCTCCACTCAAGATCGGTCGCAATCTGGCGGCAAGCACCATCCGCGGTCGACCACAGATCAAGGTCGCGGTCAGGAGATGTCCTTTGCATCCGCGAGGATCGATCGCCCCTTTTCAGAAGTCGATCTCGTGCCATGCCGATCTCGCCGCGCAGATGGACAAAAGCGATATCGTGCACGCCAATGGCGAACAGGATATCAAGCCACTTCTCGGATGTTGCCCCGCGCCTGCTCTTAAGCAAGATGGATAGGAATCCCTGCAACAGGCCCTGGTCCATGACAATAATTGTATTTCTTCCCTGTCTCTCGCTTTGAACATAAGCACTCAGAAACGAAAGGTTCCAGATGACTCTGGCTATGTCGACAATTGATGATTGCCCACCTTCGATGACAAAGCGAGCAATTCGCGAGAGCAGCGAACGAAACTCACGATCCCTAAGCCTTGGTGCAACAATACCTATTCTGTAGATCTGGCGGCTGATGAACTTTCTTGTCTCCGACGCTACTCGCACATCACCCACCAACGGGCCGTGCCGCCGCAAACCGTTCGCCAACAGGGTGGTTGCGGTTGTCTTTCCAATCCCGGGGAGACCAAAGAATTCCACAAATCGAATGTCTGTTTGAAGTGGGCGTGGTTCGACGCTTGGCGGCAAGCCTGCCGTCAGGTCATGGACTGTGTGCGAAGCCATGGGAATTTCAATGTTGAAAGAGCTGGGACCCTGGAACCGCGTACAATTTCGGACGCTCAGGGCCGGTCTGCAGTGATCGTTGGACGCCGCGGTAGAAGATGAGCAAAGCCAACGGCAGCCAGAAGAAAGGCGCTGTCGATGGACCGAAGGAGTCGCTCATCTGGTTTGCGATGATGTAGTTCCACAGGGAAACCGACGTCCCAAGCACCATCACATTCACTTCCGCCGCATGGTCGCCCCCCCTGTCGTTGCCGAACAATGTGCAGAACACGACCCTGACCAGATATGCCATGACCACGAGAACCAGCATCGACACCAACGCCAAGCCAGGCACTCCCAGTGTTCTAAAGAAGTCAATGAACAGATTATGGCTATGGGGTGCGATATCTTCCACCCATTGCCCTGCCCCCACACCCGTGAACGGGTGCGACAGGCCGAGATCGATCGATATAGACCACAGTCGCTGCCGCGATACCACCGAATGCGCCTCGCCTCCGGAAAGTTGAAGGGCCAGCAGGCCGTAAGCCCGTGGATTTAGGAACTGCAATGTCAGCACGCTTGCTTCGAACAATATCGGAGCGGCAATGGTTCCCACGATTACTTTAAACGGACTCTGCTTTCTTCTGATTAAATATATACTGTATAGTGCAAAGAAAAGACCAAGGCCCACCACGCCGAGAACGAAGTTGGTCTTCGAACCCGATTTCACCAAACCCAGGAGCACCGCGGCGAGGCAGCCCAAAAGGAGAAGTCGGTACCGGCGGGATGTGACCAGCTTCGCGGCGACAAGCGGCAGACCAGCCGACAACGCGATCCCGAGTTGGTTCGAGTGCTTGAAATAGCCTTCAGCCCGATCGGCGAATCTGGCATCGCCCAGCCCGATTGCGACAAGACAGGATGTTACGACAGTCATGATGACTATGGTCGTCACAACCCTGTCGATTGCCACGAGACCCTTCGGTCTCAAGGAGATCGCCGCGACTGCTGGAATGATCGCGAAACCAAACACTTGTGAGAAAACCGCGCGCATCGTCCTCATCGGATTGTCTGCGTAGAGCATCGACAGTAGAGAGAGAACGATGATGACAGCAGATATCGTCAGCACCGCAGTCGTCAGGGCGGCTTCAATCCGATGGAGGCGTCTTGCTGTTTCCGCATAGGCACCGACACTTAGCAGAGCGCAGAACAATGCCAGCACGAAGGAAAGCGAGCCATCCGTTCCGGCAATCCGCGTGGCGCCAGGGAACCAGATGGACAGGATCAGCAAAAGGATAGATACCTGAAGCATAGGTAGAATGTCACACTAGAGGCATTATGCGGGAACTGCGCGCCGACGTCGCTTCGCCTTGATGCGCAACGTCCAGCGTCTTGTTGTCCTGAATAGCTGCACTGATAAACACAGGCTTGGCCTCCGGATCATAAATCATTGCATGCTGCCGCACGGCGGGTGAACTTCCGCATACCTATTTCCAAGCAGCGTAGGCTCGGCGGGTGGACAAGGAAATGAGCGAAAAGGGGGCATTCGGACAGGGTGCTCTACGCCTTTTGTGCAACACAGGGCAGTGTGCGGCGATTTCCCGCCCCTCGACCGCTCGTCGGCGAGGCGGTGCAGCCGGATTGAGTGTTGGTACCGATTTCGCAGATGTGGGAGACTTGGAGATGGCACACTGAGTCTTCCACCCATAGGAGATCGCCGTGCTTTGGGGCCTTGTCGCCGTCGGTGTGATCGGCATTTTGCTGGGATTTCGTTTTCGAGTTGCCGCGCTCATCATCACGACTGCGGTGACGGTCGTGGGCGGCGTCGCTGCAGGCGGTATCGGCAGTGTATTTGATTGGCACCACCTCATCTCAATCCTGCTTCTCGTTGTCGTTCTGCAGGGTGCCTACTTGCTCGGCCTCTTCCTGGGCGTAATCTGGCGCCAAGGCATGTCACGTGAGCAGTAATGGTCTGTGGCTGCCATTTCGCCGCGGCCGGCCGACGCCGCACCTTTCGCCATTGCGATCGCGACAGCACGCCGCGGTTTTTAGGCAAAGCAATGCATCGGGCAAGAATTTGCGATGCGCATCAATCAAGACGCACGGTCGAATTTCATCACGGCGCCCACGGTCCGGACGAGAATGACAACATCGGCCCATAGGGACCATTCCCGCACATATCGGCTGTCGATAGAGACACGACTGGGATAGTCCATTGCGTCTCTGCCGGCCACCTGCCAAAGGCCAGTTAGGCCAGGCCGGGTTTTTAGATAATCGATTGCAGAGGATCCGTAACGTTGAAGTTCGTCGGGAACGACTGGACGAGGGCCGACGCAACTCATCTCGCCGCGCAGCACGTTGATGAGTTGAGGCAGCTCATCCAGGCTCGACTTCCTTAGAATCCGCCCCAGGAATGTGATCCGCGGGTCATTCTTGAATTTCCAATTCTGCTCCCACTCCTTGGCGGCTTCGGGATTGCTCGCGATATAATCGGCCAGAACCCGCTCCGAGTTGGCAACCATGGTCCTGAATTTGTAACAGGCGAAGCGCCTGCCGTTGAACCCTACCCGGGTGTGTGAGAACACCGCCGGTCCGCCGTCGGTCACTAATATTAAAAGGGCAACCGCCAACATCACCGGCGCAGCGAGGACAAGCGCGATCAATGCGACGGTCATGTCCATCATCCTCTTGCGCCGGCCTCCAAGCGGACGGAGGTTTTGGCCGACGCGGATGCCTGGCCCGCGGTGCTTTATGTCAAAGGCGCTTATTGTCACGGATGTCACCAAGAAACGCTGCTGGTTTTGCTGCCCAACTTCACAGCGGCGCGTCATTCTCGGCAAGAGAAGCAAAGGAGGTAGCGCCGTACCCAGCGCTCGTTACCCCCTTAGCCTGATCCGAGCGTCGCAGGCGTAGCCTCGGTAAGTCTTCCGATCAAACGGGGTATCACCTAGCATCCGTTTGCTGAAGTAGCAGTTCGGGCAGGTTCGGCTGTATTGCCAAAGCGCGCATTGGAACGGGTTCGGCCACCAAAAGGTCAGAGGACCAACCAAATTTGGACCGTCACTCGCCTGGGCGAGAATAGAATAGACAGGAACTACTTTACCAAATGCGAAGGCCGCAAACACGTCAGCCAACGCAATGCAGGAAATGCACGCGCATCGCGCCCAGACGAGACCGGCAGGGCAGCGGATCCGCTTAAAGGACATTGCCGGCCTACCAGATAGTGAGAGCGCGCAACGTGGTGCCCAGCTTCATGCCTACATCACGTCATTTTTCAGCAAGGTCGTTTGCTCGTGATGTTTCCGAGATCGACCGTGCCGAAGTCCTTGCTCTCGTGCGCAAGCAAATAGCCTTGCTCGATCTCGATCTCTCCGGCCTCACCGTGGTCGTTGGCGCTGCGACAGGATACCAAGCAGTGACTGCGGCAGCGGCGGCGCTCGCTAAGGCCAGCCGAGTCGTTGCGCTCACTCGCATATCCTCCAGACATCCGAGCCTGGCAGCAGCCGCGACCGCGACGTTGGCATTTGCCAATTTTGCCAACGTGTCGGAATGCGTGGAAGTGACGGACCGCATCGACAGCCGCAAATGGCAGGACGTCGACCTCGTCACGAACTCCCTCCAGGTCGGGCCGATTTCTAGATCGCTTGTCGAACTCTTACCCTCTCATGCTGTTGTTTCGCTAATGGCTGGACCATGGGAGCTTCGGCCTGGAACCGTGGACTTCGACGCCTGTGACGAGGCTGGCATTAAGGTTGCGGCTCTCAATCTCAACCATCCAGCCGTAGACCTGCTGCCAGAGTTCGCGCGGTTATGCTGCACCTTGCTGGACGATGCCGGTGTCGATCTACGCGCGGCCAAGCTCGCCATCGTCTGCGACACGCCCTGTGCATCATCCCTTGAATATGCGCTCCGCGAGCGCGGGGCGGGAGTAAGCGTTTTTTCGCACCCGGTGCTGCTGACCGAAGATGCATGGGATGTCATCGTCGTAGCGATGCGACCCAGCGACAAACCACCAATGGACATCAACAGCCTGGGCCGAATTGGCCGGAACTCGAGCCAAACGCTGTTGGTGCAGTTCAGCGGCGGGATCGATCGCTCGGCCGCCAGCTATTTCGGCCTCACGGTTTGGCCGCCGAAGAGGCCCGGCCGCGATCAGCTAGGCTTGCCACTTGACGTACTCGGAGCAGCTCCGACGGTCCGCAGGCTGACGGGAGGGCTGAAAGCCGCCGAAGCAGCATATCGGGGCGCAGAACTGGGCGAGGACAGTGTTGGATTCCTCGTGAAGGCAAGGTCCGCGACCATTGCGAGGCAACGCACTTAAACACCAGCGCGAGCGAGTCTGTTTAGCGAAAACGATCCGGACGGGTGTCCAACCTCAACGGGTCCGGCAATTGTTGCCGGACCAGCTAGGCAAAGTCCGAAGCAGCCGTCATAGCAACATCTGTCTGAGCTTGTAGGCTACTTCCGTGCGGTTCGTAGCCTTCAGTTTCTTCATGATGTTGCGGATATGGACCTTGACGGTGCTCTCGCAGAGATTGAGTTCGTAGGCAATTATCTTGTTCGCCTTGCCTTTCCTGAGCGCCTCTACGACCGCAGCCTCGCGTATCGTGAACATGCCGGCGAGCGGTCGGGCACCGTTTGCCGTCGAGTGGATGATCTCTCGAAGCGCCAGCACGCAGCTGGCGGGTACAAAGATCCCTCCGGCGCGAGCGAGACCAATGGCCTCGGCAGCGACTTTCACCTTCACGCTTGTGGGAATGTAGCCTCGGGCTCCGCATTCGAGTGCGGCGAGGACCTCCCCCGGGTCGTCGGAATCCACCACGACGATTACGGGTACAGTGCCAATCTCAGCAATGAAGTCCGTAAGTTCCGCCCGAACACTCTGCTCGGAGACCTTTCTGGCGCCAAGAATGACCAGGACCGCGGATGGGTCCTCTTTCCCGGCAATGTGCTGGATTTCGTCAAGCGATCCTACCGCGCTAACGCGCAAAGTGGGATTGTGTTCGATAAGGCCACGAGCAAGGCATTCACGTTCAAGCGCTCGCTTGTCTACAATCAGGACGAGGCCTTCGCTTCGGTGTTCTTCTTCGACATCGGATCTGCCTAGACCATTCGCGCCCGGCAGATGTCCATTGTGTAGCGGTACTGCTGCATCATTCCAGGAATCGGAAATTTGGTGAGGTCCCATCGCCTTACATACTCCTCTCCGTCGCCGACTTGCTTTTCTCCCATTTGATTGGGCCCCGCAAAGCTTGTCAGACGCGTGAACTGATACGCTCCATCGTGTCAGGCTGCCTAGATTTAACCGGGGATTGGATTCAAGGAGTAGAGCATACGCCGCCCCAACGCACGGACGTATGGCCTCCCCCGCCCTATGGAGGTAACCCAACCTAAAGGGCATACTACAATGCTGTGGAAAGGCCGCATTAATCCTGGTTAACAATTGGTAATTATATATTAGCTAGCTAATATGTCCAAAGGTATTACAACCTGTAATTGCGTTATCTTGTCTCGCATCAATAAGCTGAGACGGGGGTTGCGACTGGTGATTTCCTGTTTGCCGGCCACCAAACCATACGGCCGCCAATCGCGGCGAACTCGGCGACCGAGGTGCACATTGGTTCGACCTCGCCGCCATGGCCAAGCGCCTCGGCAAGACCAACACATCGATGGTGACTTGGTCAGCTGTTTCCCGCCAAGGCGTGAACGAGGGATAGTAGCAGCGCTGCAAGCCTGATCCCGCAAATCGCCGGAAGAGAGCGTGAGGCGGCGCCTGCACGTCACTGGCTGATCGGTCATCGGTTGAGCCCCGAATGTTGTCCTCATACTTCTTTCGTATGCTTTGCGCGTCTTGGGTATGAGCGCATATAGTCCGTTATCCCCCGGTGCCGTTTCTCACGAACTGCCCGTCGGTTAGGCCCGGTGTCCTAGCCCCATCCCAACAAGGGCTGCCGGGCCGCTCCATCCAGACTGAAGCCGCCACCCCATCTGCGAGGCGACTGCCATCCGCCCTAGCCACATCTACCGACGCAATTGCGGTCCCAAGCGTGCTGACCCGCAACAGGTCACGGTCACGTTTGGCCCAGCGGCGGATTGGCTTCACATCAGGGCTTGCAGGACCGATAGTCTCAACCTGAAGCGCGAGGGGTATTTCTGACCATGCGCCACATCAAGGCAAAGAGCCTCGCTCCCACGGACGGCGTCCGCGATTATCTGGCCGCGCAGGAGAAGAAGTCGCTGCTGCGCTTTCTGACCTGCGGTTCGGTGGATGACGGCAAGTCGACGTTGATCGGACGCCTGCTGTCCGACACCAAGCAGATTTTCGAGGACCAGCTCGCCGCGCTCGAACGCGATTCGCGCAAGCACGGCACGACGGGCGACGACATCGACTTCGCGCTCTTGGTCGACGGCCTCGAGGCCGAGCGCGAGCAAGGCATCACCATCGACGTCGCCTACCGCTTCTTCGCCACGCCGAAGCGCAAGTTCATCGTTGCCGACACGCCCGGCCACGAGCAATACACCCGCAACATGGCGACCGGCGCCTCGACCGCCGATCTGGCGATCGTGCTGATCGATGCCCGGCAAGGGGTGCTGCGCCAGACAAGGCGCCATTCGATCATCGCCTCGCTGCTCGGCATCCGCCACATCGTGCTGGCGGTCAACAAGATCGATCTCGTCGATTTCGACCAGGCGGTCTTCGACAGGATCGTCGAGGACTACCGGCAGTTCTCGCGCGATCTCGGTTTCCAAGCCATCATGCCGATCCCGATGTCGGCCCGCTACGGCGACAACGTCAGCCGCCGCTCCGAAACCATGCAGTGGTATTCCGGCCCGACACTGATCGAGCATCTCGAAACCGTGTCGGTCGACGAAGCCACGGCCGAGCTGCCGTTCCGCTTTCCGGTCCAGTACGTCAATCGCCCCAATCTCGACTTTCGTGGTTTTGCCGGCACCATCGCGTCCGGTACCGTTGCGCAAGGCGACGAGGTCGTCGTCGCCAAATCGGGCAAGTCCTCGCATGTCAAACGCATCGTCGCCTATGGCGGCGATCTCAAACAGGCAGTGGCCGGCCAGGCCATAACGCTCGTGCTCGACGACGAGGTCGAGATCTCACGCGGCAACATGCTGGTTTCGCCGGCCGCACGGCCGCAGGTCGCCGACCAGTTCGCCGCCAGCATCGTCTGGTTCGACGAAAATGCGCTGCTGCCTGGCCGGTCCTATATCCTGCGCACCGAGACCGATCAGACCAGCGCCACCGTCACCGATCTGAAATACCGCATCAACGTCAACGACTTTGCCCATGAAGCGGCCAAGTCGCTTGAAATGAACGAAGTCGGCATCTGCAACATCTCGACGCGGACGCCGATCGCCTTCGATCCGTTTGGCGAGAACCGCACCACCGGCGCCTTCATCCTGGTCGACCGCATCTCAAACGCCACGGTCGGCGCCGGCATGATCCTGCATTCGCTGCGCCGCGCCGAAAACATCCATTGGCAATCGCTCGATGTCGGCAAGGGCGTGCGCGCCGACATGAAG
>NZ_VFUI01000045.1:0-12997 GCF_006440535.1 Mesorhizobium sp. B2-5-13
AACGTCGACTTGCCGTCATCCACCGAACCGCAGGTCAGAAAGCGCAGCAGCGACTTCTTCTCCTGCGCGGCCAGATAGTCGCGGACGCCGTCCGTGGGAGCGAGGCTTTTCGCCATGATGTGGCGCATGGTCAGAAGTATCCCTCGCGCTTCTTCTTTTCCATCGAACCGGCTTCATCGCGGTCGATCAGGCGACCCTGCCGTTCGGATGTGCGTGCCGTCAGCATCTCGCCGACGATGGCTTCGAGCGTGTCGGCGTCGGATTCGATGGCGCCGGTCAGCGGATAGCAACCAAGCGTGCGGAATCGCACCAACCGGTTCTCCACGACCTCGCCGGGCAGCAGCTTCATGCGATCATCGTCCTTGAGGATCAACATGCCATCGCGTTCGACGACCGGCCGCTGCTTGGCGAAATAGAGCGGCACGATCGGGATGTTTTCCTGCAGAATGTATTGCCAGATGTCGAGCTCGGTCCAGTTCGACAAGGGGAAGACGCGGATCGATTCACCCTGCGCGATGCGAGTGTTGAAGATCTTCCACATCTCGGGCCGCTGGTTCTTCGGATCCCACACATGCTGGGCATTGCGGAAAGAGAAGATGCGCTCCTTGGCGCGCGACTTTTCCTCGTCGCGGCGGGCGCCTCCAAAGGCGGCATCGAAGCCGTATTTGTCGAGCGCCTGGCGCAACGCCACGGTCTTCATCACATGGGTGTGGGTGTTCGAACCGTGATCGAACGGATTGATGTTGTCGCGCACGCCGTCTTCGTTGACATGAACCAGAAGGTCGAACCCCAGCTTCTGCGCCATCTGATCGCGAAATGCGATCATCTCGCGAAATTTCCAGGTGGTGTCGACGTGAAGAAAGGGGAATGGCGGCTTGGCCGGATAGAACGCCTTCATCGCCAGATGCATCAGCACCGACGAATCCTTGCCGACGGAATAGAGCATAACCGGCTTGGTGAAAGCGGCCGCGACCTCGCGGAATATGTGGATGGACTCGGCTTCAAGCCGCTGCAGATGCGTAAGCGCTGATATCATGGACCGTGAGCGTTCTCTCGTGCCTTGCAACAGAAGTTACTGCGTCAAATCATCGAGCCTTTTTGCGCCCGCTTCAAGCTTCGCTTCTGGACAAAGTGTTTCGTTCGGGCGTTCTAGCAGATCGTCGCGGCCCAGAACAATGCAGGACGAGCCCGGCTGCAGTCGGTTCGGGAATGAATTTTCCATGCTTGTGGCAAAATCCGGAAATTTCTGCTTGAAGGGCCTCCAGCTGGGAAAGGCAGGAAAAATATTGCCTGTGAGAGCGCCGCGGCGGCGCCGCAGGGGTCAACCGGCCCCGAATACGGGATTTCGACGGCAATCGATCCGGACGCACTATCGAAACAGCGACCCAGCCGCTATACGCTTTTCGAGAGTGGGCAAGTGCGTGATGAAGCACGGGCAGTTTCGAGGCGAGCACTTTCGAAGATGTGCCGCATAAAATCTCTCTGGAATAGCAGGTCCGAAAATTGAACCGGCTTTCATCCATTAGGCAGCAATTCACGCCTTCGCGGATCAATATCTACTTCTCCATTCTCTGCTTCTTTTCTCCCCCGGTCCTGGGATCGGTGGTTAGCTTCGTGTTCAATGGCGGCGGCTTGTGGTCCGTCCTGTTGATCGCCTTGAAGAGAAGACGCTTCAATGTCGACCGCGCGATGATGCCGCTGACGATCGCGATCTATGCCTATTGCGCAAGCAATGTCCTGGCGTCCCTCGTCAACCACGCGATCGTCAAGGACGCGCGGCATCTTATCCCGCTGATCACCTTTCTGTTTTTTCCCATCTCCTATTCGACCTGGAGCATTACGCAGAAGGCAACGCTCGTCCGCATCATTGTGCTGGCCAGCATGGCTGCCTGTTTCGGGGCGCTGCTGCTGGCGGTCTATCAGCAGTATCGGCTTGGCATACGCGCCGAGGGCGGGGCCGGGAATGCGATCGTTTTCGCCGAGGTCCTCTGCCTTGCAGTGGTGACCTGCGTGGCTGCTGTCCTATCCGGTATAGAGAGGTACAGGATCGCCCTCATCTGCGCTGCACTCGGCGGAACGGTCGCCATTATCTACTCCGGTACGCGCATCGTCTGGCTGGCGCTGCTGATTGCCGGTATCGCCGTTCTGCTGATCAACCAGCAGAGGCTGAGAGGGAGAAATGCCGTTCGCGTGCTTTTGCTGCTGGCCGCGATCGCAGTCACAATCGCGTTTTTCGGGTTCCAGACGATAGCGGGGCGTGTTGCATTTCTGCACTCCGACTGGGATGCGCTGGCGGCCCATGGTGACCACACGACTGCTCTGGGATCGCGCGTCGCGCTTTGGGATATCGGCCTGAAGGCATTTCGGGAGATGCCATTTTTCGGACATGGGGTGGGGGCCACTCACGTCTTGATCAAGCAGGGCTTTCAGGACCAGTTCGGGATGGACGAAGGCTTCAGTCATTTCCATAACGGCTTCCTGACCGCCTTGGTGCAAGCGGGAATCCTGGGTGCGGTGACGCTGGCGGCGATCTTTGTAGTTGCCGCCAGAAATGCCGCCCGGGTCCTTCGCGACAGCGCCGATCCGATCGAGCGGTTCGGCGCCACCATGATTATTGTCGTCGTGATCACCTATCTGACCGCCGGAATGACAGGCATCCTGATCGGCCATGACATTCTGGACTCGGTCTTTATGGTTTTCCTGGTGTCGGGAACATATCTTGCATGTGGGCGCCAGGCCGCGTTGGTGGAAGCACGGACGGTTTCACCAACAAACAGCCAAGCCGTTCCATCAGTAGAGGGCCTGGCACCCCGGCCAGCCGCTCGATAGCCGGTCCGGGCAAGACAATGAAAGTCCTGGTTACGGGCGCGACGGGCTTCATCGGCCGCCAGATGGTCCACCGACTTCGTGAGGCCGGTGTCGAGCTTCGCCTCGCCTCCCGCCGGCCGGAGAGACTTGATGCGGGGTCCGACGCCATGCCGATGCCGGGTTTCGATGCGCCGGCCGCGGCTTTCCTGGCGCTGACCAGGGATGTGACGGATATCGTCCATTGCGCGGGTCTGAACAATGACCAGGGCAATGCCACCGAAGCCGATTTTCGGGCAGCCAATGCGCAATTGAGCGCACGTCTAGCACATGCCGCCGCCACGCAGGCAAGTGGACGGTTCATCCATCTTTCCTCGATCCGGGCCGTGATCGGCGCGCGTGCCAGCGCAACGATCGGCGAAAACACGGTCCCCGAACCGCAAGACGCCTACGGGCGCTCGAAGCGCGAAGCAGAAATCGCGGTGCTGGAGGCCTACGCCTCGCATGGCCGTGCCGACGCCGCCATATTGCGGCTGCCTCCGGTCTACGGGATCGGCATGAAAGGAAACCTGGCGACGCTGATGCGGCTCGCCGATACGGCTCTGCCGATCCCGACAGGCGCGTTGACGGCAAACCGCTCGCTGCTGTCATCGCAATCGGCGGCACGGGCGGCGTGGCATCTGCTTTGCCATTCGCAGCCGCTTCATCCGGTCTATACCGCCAGCGACGTGCCGCCGGTTTCCGTCGCTGCCATCATCGGTACCTTTCGCCGCGGTTTCGGGAGGCCGACCCGCCTGGTGCCAATGCCGGCCGAACCGATGCGGGCGGCTGCCATACTGCTTGGCAAGCGGCTGTTCTGGGACAGCCTGACGGCGACACAGATATGCGACCCTTCCCTGCTTGCCTCGCAAGGCTGGGCGCCGGAATCCAGCACACTGGAAAGGCTGACCGAGATAGCGCGGCTCCGAAAGTCCCGACTTCCCGTTTGACCACTGGTCCAAGGACTGGTTTTTTGCTTCTGGAGCACGGCGCGCTCAGCCGCGATAGAGCGTTCCGAACAAGATTCGAAGGTCGAGCCAGAACGACGCGGTCCTGAGATAGCTGGCATCGATTTCGGCCAGAAGTTGCGGGTTCGACATGTCGATGCCCCTGATCTGGGCCAAGCCTGTCATTCCGGGGAGAGCCTGCAAAACCCCGAGCCGCCTGCGGTATTCGATCAGTTCTGTTTGGGTCGGCAGGCAGGGACGCGGCCCGACCAGGCTCATTTCGCCGCGCAGGACATTCCAGAGTTGCGGCAACTCGTCGAGCTTGAATTTCCGCAAGCCCTTTCCAACCGATGTCACGGCGCTCACCGGGGTTTCATGCGAGGGCAAGGATGGCGTTCCCTGGTACATCGTCCTCAACTTGTGGCAGCGAAAAAGCGCACCTTCGCGGCCAACCCGCGTTTGGGAAAAAATCACCGGACCAGGCGACGATGCACGGACGGCAAGAATGGCAAGAAACAGAATCGGAGAGGATGCCACCAGCAGCACAGCCGCACCGGCGATATCGAAGATTTTCTTGGCTGTCGTCATGAGTGGCCGATGGGCTCCCTGCCAGGGCTTCACCCGGCAACCTCGAGCGAAACCCATCAATCCGGTCGGCGTAGCATGAGGTCGCGTTCCTGACCAAGCGCCGCCACACAGTCCGCAATATTCAGATACGACCCAGGATAAAGGCGAGATAGAGTCCAAGGGTCCCGGCAAAAGTCTGTCGATAGACGCCGCTTTTGTGCAGGGCGCCCAGGCGTTGGAAAAGGCTACCTTGCCGACCGTTCGCGAACAAATCGAGGCATGTCAGCGCATCCGTCGTAAGGAGGTCGCGATTGACGGCAAGGCCGGCGAGATTGAGATCGGTCCAGTCCGCGAACTGGCCCTTGAAGAGGCGGCCGAGCCGCGAGATCCGCGCCTGCCACGATGCATTGGCGCCGACCAGGTTTGCCGCATGCTGGCGGTAGCGCACCAATGGTCGCGGATCGTAGCGGACGACGCCGCCGGCACCGGTGACGATCAGATAGGCCCACCAATCATGGCTGACGAAACCGGTGCGAGCGGAGGCCTTGGCCAACAGATCGCGGGCGGCGCGGTTGAGCAGGATGGTGTTGCCGCCGGCAATGCTTTGCACCAGCGCGTTGCGGAAGGCCGGCGGGCGGCTAAACAGCGGCGAATGGCCGACCAGGCCTCCGGTTTCGGTCATGGTCGCGGTTCGCGAGCAGAACATCAGCGGTTGCGCCACGTCAAATGTCCGCATCCAGGCAAGGGCGCTTTCAAGCCTGTCGGGCTCCCAGACATCGTCCTGATCGCTGAAGGCGTAACAATCCGCGTCAATGCGCGGGTCAAGGATCATCGACCGGAAATTGGCGGCAAAGCCTTGCCGCGGCCCTTCCACCAAATTTATCCGACCTTTTGCCCAGCGGGGCTTCCAGGCTTCGACGATGGCAACTGTGCCATCGACGGAGCCGTCGTCGGATATCCAGAGGTCGACCAGAGGATGGGACTGGTCGAGCAGCGACTGCACTTGCTCGTCGATGAAGGCGGCGCCGTCCTTCGTGGCCATCAGGACGGCAATGCGCAGATCTGTCTTACCCACTGATGTCAAACGCCTTGCTGCGCGAGGAAAACCGCTACGCACTTTTCCCGGAATTGCTCATCTCTTGCCTTTGCGCAATTCCGGACGGAAAACCGCTACGCACTTTTCCTGGAATTGCTTTAGCTCGCCTGCCCGGCCGTCTTCGGGACCGTGTCCTGCCGCGCGCTCGCCCTTGTCTTCGTCGCGCGGTCGAGATCGGCCAGGATGCTGAGCGAGGCGGCCTTGTCCTGGCTCTTCATGGATTGCTGCAACGCCGCAAGTGCTGCCTGGACATCCGACCACTGCGCGACATCGGTGCTCAGGCCAAAAATCTTGGCAATACTGAGCTCGACCAATTCCTCGTCTTCGCCGTGAAGGGTCTCGTGGAGCTTTTCGCCCGGCCGGATGCCCGTGAAGCGGATTGGAATGTCCGTATAGGGGCTTTTTCCCGCCATCCGGATCATCGTTTCGGCCACTTCGACGATCGGCACGGGCTTACCCATGTCGAGCATGTAGACGGCGTAGTCCTGGTCGGCCGGCCGCGACGCGGCATCGGCCGCCGACATGATGACGAGATCGACGGCCTCGGCGACAGTCATGAAATAGCGCGTCATGCGGCGGTCGGTTATGGTGACCGGCCCACCGGCCTCGATCTGCGCCTGGAATATGGTCGCCACCGAGCCATTGCTGCCGAAGACGTTACCGAAGCGCACCGCGATGAACTTGGTGGCGGCGCGGCGGCCGCCCGGTTCGCCGGCCGGCGTTTCATGCAGGGCGCTGACGATCTGTTCGGCGGCCCGCTTGGTCATGCCGAGCACGGACGTCGGATCGACGGCCTTGTCGCTCGAGACCATGACGAATTGCGCCACGCCGCATTTGGCGGCGACCTCGGCGCAGACGAGCGTGCCGAAAACGTTGGTCTGGATGGCCGATTCCCAGTTCTCCTCCAGCAGCGGAACATGCTTCAGCGCCGCGGCATGGAAGAGGATGTCGGGTCTGAACTCTGTGACGACGCGCGTCATCTGGCGCCTGTCCGCGACATCGACGATGCGGACCTTGAGGCGGTCATGGTCTTTCTCGTCGACATACTGGCTCAGCTGGAAGATGCCGAATTCGGAATTGTCGGCGACCAGCACGGCCTCGGCTCCAAGCTCCAACGACCGCTTGACCAGCGTTCGCCCGATGGAACCGGCGCCTCCCGTGACCAGGACGCGCTTGCCGCCGACGAAGGCGCCGATGCGCTCGATGTCGGACGGCACAGTCGGGCGGCGCAGGATCGTCTCCATCTCGACGGCATCGAGAACGAGCTTTCCCTCCTGGCCCACCTGCGAAAGCCCAGCGAACTGCACGACCCCGATGTCGCCGTGACGCGCGACGCGGACCAGCTCGGAATATTCCTCGATCTCATGTTCGGCGCCGCTGCCGAAAATCAGCAGATCGAGGCTCTTGCTGCCGGTCGCATAGTCCTCCAGGACATCGATCAGGCGCGGCCGGGTCGCCACCACGGGAACCCCTTGAATGCGCGTGCCCAGCGGCGCGCCACGCTCGGTCGCCATGATGCCGACGATGGAATGCTCGGCGGGCTGCGCCGTACGCGTGAAACGAATGATCAGGTCGGCCTCGCCGAGCCGCCCGACGAACAGGGCCTGCTTGGTTCGCGCCGTGTCGGCTTTACGGTTCAAAATACCCCAGCTCGCGCCGTCACGCAGGAAGCGGTAGAACAGCCGGGGCGCCGAGATGATGGTGAAGGAGACGAGCAGGAAGACGATGAACTGGCGCTCGTTGAGGCCCGCGACCGGCTGGAAGAAACGTACGACCAACGAAACGGCGTAGAGCACGAAGGTCAGGATCGCGCAGCTCTTCAGGATGTTGAAGAAATCAGGCGTCGAGGCGAAGCGCCAGACCGTGGTGTAGAGGCCGCAATATCTGAACAGCAGATGGCTGATGAGCACGATGCCGGCCCAGGTGAATAGACCCTCCGTGGAGAGCGCGCCGAACGAAAGATCCGACCGCGACAGGACGAGACTGAGCGCGACCGCGACCAGGACCATGGCCACGTCCTGGACCATGATGAAGGCACGCCGCATCCCGGGCCTGAGTCCGAACACAGCTTCCAGGGAAGTATTCATTAGGCAGCACTAAACTCCAGACTGTCGGCATGACTACCAGCAAAGTGTGAACACGAGAAATCATTCGTGACCGTCACACTTCCAAGTAGCATCTCCGGCCCTCGCCTGCTGTATCGCATACTGCGGGGGACGAGGCATAGCCAGATGTTTTTTTTGGAAGAATGAGGGGGCAAGGGAAGCATGAAGCCCGATTCGTGGAAAATTGCCGCGAAGTCCACATTAGCCATTTCTTATAAAGAGTACGTCATCAGCATGTGTGTCCAGTTTTGCCGCAGTTGACTCTGCTCCAGACCCCGCTAGGACGCAATGCGTTGCCATATGTCCATCGAAACGGCTATTAGACAGGGGCTTGGTGGTTCGCTATGGCCAGCGAAGGACAATGCGCCGAAACAACAGATTGCGATACTCCCAGCTATGATTGCTGCACTAAACGGGGCTTTTGACGACATCTCAAAAGCCATGAAATTACACCGGGTCTGGGTGGCGCTTGCCCATGAAGACATTGGCGACCAGCACAGACGCACGACACTCGGCCCGCTTTGGATGCTGGTCAACTATTTCGCTTTCGTCGGCACGTTTGTCTTTGTTTTCGTCACCAAGGACGCGAGCAACCCCAGCTACATAGCCTACGTAGCCATCGGCATGCTGGTATGGTTCTATCTCAGCGAAACAATCACCGTGAGCGTGTCGCTCTTCCAGCGCGAGGCGAGCTTCATTCAAGGCACGACACTGCCGTTGTTCGTGTACGTGATGCGATTGACGATGCAAAGCGTCATCCGGGCTGGTTATTCGCTGGCGGGGTGCGTTCTTATTCTGTTGTTGAGCGGTTACGGCATCGACACGAACTGGCTGTTGTCGTTGCTGGGTCTGCTGCTTATCGTCCTGGCAACTCCTGCATTTGTCATGATCTTCGCGTTCTTGGGCGCTTTTTTTCCCGACAGTGAGTTCATCGTCGGCAACATGATGCGGGTTGGCATGTTCTTGACGCCGGTCTTTTGGGTCTATAGCGGGCAAGAAGGCATCCAAAAGTATGCCTACCATTGGAATCCGTTCACCTACTTCCTTGAGGGCGTGCGTGAACCGATCACGGCGGGCATCTTTCCGACGCATGCTCTGGCGGTGACAGGTTACATCTGTATCGGCGCCTGGGCTATTGCGTTGCTGCTGCTGGGCCGTTACCGCAAGCACGTCGTTTTCCTGATCTGAGCCACATGACCTCCATCAAACTGAACAATGTCAGCCTCGTCTATCGGCTGTTTGAAAAGCTGACGCTTTCGGCGCCTGGCCGGCGTCGCAGCGCTCTTGGCGGCAACATAGCAAAGGCGGGCACCAAACAGGTCGTGCAGGCGCTCGACGGTGTCAGCTTCGAGCTCAAGGCGGGCGACCGGTTAGGGCTTGTCGGCCCCAATGGCGCCGGTAAGACCACCCTGCTCAAGGTTCTATACGGAATCTACCAGCCAACGGGCGGCACGATGTCCATCGCCGGCAAGGTCGATGCGCTGTTCAACATCAGTATAGGTTTCCGACCCGAGGCCACTGGCCGCAGGAACATCGTGCTGAGGGGATTGATCAGCGGCTGGACGAAGGCCGAGATCGAAGAGAAGATGGAAGAAATAATCGATTTCAGCGAACTGGGCGACTTCATCGACCTGCCATTCAAGGCTTACAGCCAAGGTATGGCGGCGCGGCTGGCATTTGCGGCAGCGACCACGCTCGAGCCTGAGATTCTGCTGATGGACGAATGGATCGGCGCCGGCGACGCCTCATTCCAGGACAAGGCCAAACGGCGGATGGACGAATTGGCGGAAAAGGCCGGCATCATCGTGCTGGCCAGCCACGACGACGCGCTGATCCAGCGCGTCTGCACGAAGAAAATGACACTTCGCGCTGGCCGGGTGGAATCGCTTACTTAAGGCGCCTCACGATATTTGATATTAAGGTCGAGCCATGATCGCGATGCGCTACTCACGTCGCGCAATTGCGGCTAACGGCACCATTTCGACTGATAGGTGGTCTTGCCCGAGGCTGACCCCGCAAGCCGGCAACTAACGAGAGGTCAAGTTGCCCCCCAGCTTCAATCCCTATAGTCGACAATCATCACCATTATGTGGGCACCCAGTGCATACATCTGAAACGAAGACACAGGTTCGATACGCCTATCTCAGCGCCTTGCGGGGCATCGCGGCTCTTTGGGTCATATCGGTCCATGTCGCCCACATGCCGCAGCCTGTCATGGATTTGCCGCCCTGGCTGGATCTCTACGTGGCCAATGGCGTTTGGGGAGTCCAACTGTTTTTCGTCGTCAGCACGTTCTCTCTTTGCCTGATGCAGCCCAGTCATGCTGACGAGCAGCGGCCGCTCTTGGGTTTTGCCTTGCGCCGCTTCTTTCGCATTGCCCCGCTTTTTTATCTGCTAGTCGCATTCACACTGCTTTCCGCCTTCGAGCCGGCCGGCGAAAGCTTCAACTCCAATCCCGCCGGGTTCCCGCTCAACGCCAATACAATCCTCACAAACGTGACGTTCATCTTCAACCTTGTGCCGGGGTATGGCCATCAGACGTCAGTAGTTCTTGCCGGGTGGACGATCGGCACGGAGATGATGTTTTATGTGATCTTCCCACTCGTCTACGCCCGCACGAAGAGCATCTGGATGGCGACGACGGCAATGCTCCTCAGTCTGGCGATTGCAAAGGTCTTCAGCATGACGGTGTCCATGTTCACCGTAGACCCGGCCAATTACCAGATGTATTCGATCTTTCACCACCTGCCGATTTTCATGTTCGGTTTCGTAGCTTTTTGGGGATTGCCCTTGCTCAGAGACCGACCCAACAGCAAGCAGATTGGTGCCGCATTGCTGGCCTCGGTGCCAGTGCAGTTCTATGCGATAGTAGGAGGTTCGGTGCCCTTCATCGAGCCGTACCATTGGCTAGGCGTCATGTTCGCCTGCCTTGTCATCGGTCTGGCCCTTTATCCGATCCGGATTCTGGTCAACAAAGCCACGGTTTGGATCGGTGACATCAGCTACTCGGTTTATCTCGTTCACAGCCCGATCATCGTTTCCCTGTTCCCAGTCTACAAGCAGATACAGGCATCGGGAGGGGGCAGGATAGAAACGTTTGCTTCCTGCTTTGCGTTGACGTTGATGTGCGTCCTTCCGGTCGCCGCGCTGACCTACTATGGCTGGGAAAGATGGACTAACAACATGGGCAAGCGGCTTGCCTCTCGTTTAGCAGGACGAAAAGAGCGCCCGACTGGTCGTTCGTGACGCAGCCTCAGAAGGGGCAGGAAAGCCGACTACTAACCTCTACGTGTAATTATCCTTTGCAGGCAGCGATGGAGTGGCCTGAGGACCCTGAACGCTGTTGGCGATCTGGTCACGATTGATCGCTTGATCGAGAAGATGAGGCCATGAAAGGCTCTTCTCACCCCCAAGTTTCCAAATTCCACCGGAGCTCCATTGGCGCACAATGCCTGCAGTTTGGCCTCCAGCATAACGTAGTTATGAGCAGCGTGCCCCTCAGTCATAACGTGGCGGAAGGTATATCCGGCGTCGATTGCGACATAGGCTAGGATCCGCTCTAGGGCGTGGGCCAAACTCCCATCCCGATAATCCAAATTGGCAAAGTCATCCCAGTTCCATTTCTGTCCGAAAAGCTTCTTTAAAGCTGCGGGGCGAAACCAGTACATCCCACCATAAGGCGCGATGGGCGTACTATCGTCCAAATGAACGATCAGGCGCAGCTGTCTGGCCAGCTTTTCAACACTGGCTTTGTTACCGGCCCATCCATTTCCTAAGGTCGGATAGCCGATATGCACCACTGGCGGCATCACCAGACCGAGCGCTGGATTGTGAACAAAGAGCTCCAGCAAATTTTCAACATACCCAGTCGTGTGAAGAAGGTTGTCGAAATTGTGAAGCTTAAACAACTCTCCCCTTGGGCCGTCCTGGGGAGAGCGTTTTGAATGGATACGGCAGATCAGGTCGTAGCGGTCCTCAAGTATGTAGTCCCGGCACCCGACAAGGAGAGCTGAAGTGTCCCTGCCGTCGTTTGGAACGACCATAACTATCGAGCTTCTGGCGTTCGGCGCCTTCGCGACCGCTTGTTGGATCAACGCCTGCTTGTTGGTATTGTTGGTCGTGATGATCAGATCGTGGCCCTTCGGCACGTTTTCGGCGTAGCCCAGTATCTCATCGAGCATGTCAACGTGATATATATGCGCAAGAACCGCTATCCGGTAATTGTCCCAATTCCTTTGCATGCCAATGCGGGTGTCCGGCAGGACGGAGAGCAACGCCGCATTGCCATTTAGCGTACGAGGTGGGCCAAGACGGCCAACGCTTTTCCATATCAGTGACAAATCGTAATCTGATTGGTTTTCTATGATCTCCAAGGCACGCGGCAGGTTGATGGCCTCGCGCTCGAGCGCCAGCGTGTCATGAAAAAAGAGGCGTCGCTTCAGGATCGGGCTACGGTCCTCCAGCGTTTTGTCCGGCTCCATGAAAACCGGGTATGGTGTCTTATATCGTTCCGGATCGAGCAGCACCGAACTGGTGAAGCCCAAGGCCTGGAAATGTTCCGTGAACACCGTTTCATGCTTCGCGACTGAATCCATATAGGAGTTGATGGGCGCCATCTGGTCCCAATAGTCACGAAATGCTTTCGACTGATGCAGGGACCGCCGCACCGCGATGAAATGGGAGTTGAGGTGAAAGGGCAGTTCCGATCTTCTGACGTCGATGGGATTGGGTCTCATCGCCCTGTGAGCGGAGATTCCCCAAAAATCACAGCTTCGTCGGTCCATCTCCGAAAACATTTCCGAGAACGGAAAAATCGGCCCGTAGAAGGTGTGGTTGAAAAGCAAAATCTCGTCGAAGTGTGAAAGCTCACCCCATCCGATGTGTTCGAGGCCAGTTCGATAGGCCCAAACATCGAACCCTTTGTTTTCCCTGATCAGGACGCTATCAGCTGTCTCGGAAAGCCGAGACTGAGCTTCTTTATCAACCGGGCCGTTGCAAACCACTAGGAGTTTCTCGACAAAAGGCCGAATCGACGCAATCAGGTGAAAATAGTAATCATCTACCTTGCCGTATTGATCGTAGTAAAATGCAATGGCCAGACGCCTCATCAGCCTCTCTCTCTCTGGTGGCTTGATAGATGATCCGCATGCGTATGCCTTTTTCGTTACGAAGTGTTACGATTTCGGCTTGAAAAGGGAGGCCATGCCGCGATGGATCGGCCTGAGTATTTTGAACAAGACAGGCGCTCTGAACTTCAGCGAATTTTTAACGGCGAAATTGAGCCCGGCCAGAGAATGGCGCACTGATAGACTGTTTGCCGAGGGATAGCCGGCCTTTTTCCACTCAGACAACATATGACACTGCCACTGGAAGTCGCCTGAGGGCATCAGGCTGGCAAGCTTTTGCAGCTTGAACTCCAGCATGGTGTAGTTGTGCGC
>NZ_VFUI01000046.1:0-11271 GCF_006440535.1 Mesorhizobium sp. B2-5-13
TCGACTGGAGCCACAGGTTCGACTGGTGCAACCGGCTCGACCGGAGCGACAGGTTCGACTGGTGCAACCGGCTCGACTGGAGCCACAGGTTCGACTGGTGCAACCGGCTCGACCGGAGCGACAGGTTCGACTGGTGCAACCGGCTCGACCGGGGCAACCGGCTCGACCGGAGCCACCGGCTCGACTGGAGCGACAGGTTCGACCGGGGCAACCGGCTCGACCGGAGCCACAGGTTCGACTGGTGCAACCGGCTCGACCGGAGCGACTGGCTCGACCGGAGCAACAGGTTCGACTGGGGCAACCGGCTCGACCGGAGCCACCGGCTCGACTGGAGCGACCGGCTCGACTGGAGCGACAGGT
The DNA here is from genome assembly GCF_006440535.1 of Mesorhizobium sp. B2-5-13. Classification (NCBI taxonomy): domain Bacteria; kingdom Pseudomonadati; phylum Pseudomonadota; class Alphaproteobacteria; order Hyphomicrobiales; family Phyllobacteriaceae; genus Mesorhizobium; species Mesorhizobium sp. B2-5-13. The sequence goes on from NZ_VFUI01000046.1 coordinate 361, forward strand.
TCGACCGGGGCAACCGGCTCGACCGGAGCAACCGGTGCAACAGGCTCGACTGGCTCTACCGGAGCAACTGGCTCGACCGGCTCTACCGGAGCAACTGGTGCCACCGGCTCGACTGGAGCGACTGGCTCGACTGGTGCAACCGGCTCGACCGGAGCGACAGGTTCGACTGGTGCCACCGGCTCGACCGGGGCAACAGGCTCGACTGGTGCCACCGGCTCGACCGGGGCGACAGGTTCGACTGGTGCAACCGGCTCGACCGGAGCGACGGGTTCGACTGGTGCAACCGGCTCGACCGGGGCAACAGGCTCGACTGGTGCCACCGGCTCAACCGGAGCGACAGGTTCGACTGGTGCCACCGGTTCGACCGGCTCGACCGGAGCGACCGGCTCGACTGGAGCGACCGGCTCGACTGGTGCAACCGGAGCGACCGGCTCGACTGGAGCGACAGGTTCGACCGGCTCGACCGGAGCGACCGGCTCGACTGGTGCAACCGGCTCGACCGGAGCGACAGGTTCGACTGGAGCGACAGGCTCGACCGGAGCTACCGGCTCGACTGGAGCAACAGGCTCGACCGGAGCTACCGGCTCGACTGGAGCAACAGGCTCGACCGGGGCAACTGGCTCGACCGGGGCAACTGGCTCGACAGGTTCGACTGGAGCGACAGGCTCGACCGGAGCGACAGGTTCGACCGGTGCGACCGGGTCGACCGGAGCAACTGGCTCTACCGGAGCGCCTGGTCCGACAGGTCCGACCGGAGCGACGGGGCCCGGCGGTGAGACCGGTGACCACCACCATGGCAACAACGGTGGCGGCAACGATCCTGACCACAACGACAGCAGCAATCCGGGGAAAGGCCATCCCAATGATGGTACTGACGCCGATGGCTCCCCTGACGGTCACACCGCCACGGTCACGGCCAGCACCCTCGGACTCAAGGACTCGACGCAGTTCCTGCAATCCGGCTCGACCGACAGTGATGCCGTAAGCCCTGCGTCGTTCCGCCAGCTCATCGGACTAGCGGCCGGTTCGGTCACGACCGACCTCCTGCCCAACACGATCAGGGGACTTGGCCAGAACCAGAACAAGCCGCTGGGTGCGAGCACCGACCTGACCTCGGATCCCAAGCATGGTGCGGGCAGCGCCAACAGCGACGACACGGTGAAGAAGGCTCTGAAGGATATTCTGAAGCCGCATGAGTGAGCAGGAATGGTAAGTGGACAGACCACGACAGGAACCAGTCCAAGGCTGAGAAACGGGCGCGCGCGCTCTGCGGAAAGCAGGGTGCGCTCGCCCGTCATTTCTGACCGGGGATGGGTCCGTCCGACCGGCCGGCTCGGCGTGGATCAGTCCCCGCTTGAGGTATCGGTGGGACGGTTCGCCTGGCGTATCGACGCTTGCGTGTCGGAGGGGAGCCCATGGTGAATATCCCTCTGAGCGCCGAAATCCAGCCGGTGGCGGTCCGCGCCGGCATCGAAGCCGATACGACCGAACCGGGGCGGCTTCCCGGTGGTCCCGCCGAGTTTGAAGAGGTCGGGCAGCGCCTCAAGGCGATGTTGCGGGTCGCCCGCTATCACGGGGTCGAGCTCGACCCGAACGAATTCAGGGCGGCGAGCGCAAGCCTGTTTCCAACCTCCGCTGACCTGTCCGAGTGGGCGCGCAACGGCGGTATGTGGTCTCGCGCCGTCCGCGTTCGCTGGTCCCACCTCTTGCGCTTCCAGGATACCGGGCCGGTCGTCCTGCTGTTCAGTGATGGCGGCGCGGGGATCCTCACCGGGGCCAGTGCCGAGCGCAACCTGGTCTTCCTCAAAGGCGTGGACGCGCCTGATGACGGTGAATCCACCGCTATCGACGAGTTGCGCCTGTCGCAGGTGTGGACGGGGGAGGCGGTGCTGCTGCGAAATGCGCGATCCTCTGTTGCGGCGGACGCGCCTTTCACTCTCGGCTGGCTCGCCGAACTGGTACGGCTCGAAAGCCGGCCTCTGCGTGACGTCGCCATCGCCTCGTTCACGCTCAGCGTCCTTACCATCCTGCCGCCGCTCATCGTCATGACGGTGGTCAACAAGGTGCTGCAGTTCAACAGTGTCTCGACGCTGTTGCTCTTGTCGGCCATAATCGCCGTCGTCTTCGCCTACGAAACGCTCTTGGGCCACGCACGGCGGCTGATCATCAACGTCGTCGGCGCCCGCCTGGACACCAAGCTGCAACTGCACATTTTCAGTAGGCTCCTGCGCCTGCCGCTTGACTATTTTGAGCGTCATCCGGCCGGCGAGACGCTGTACCATCTCGCGCAGGTCTATCGCATCCGCGAGTTCCTGACCGGCAAACTCCTCAGCACGTTCCTTGATCTGATAACGCTCTGCGTGCTGGTACCGGTGATGTTCTACATCAACGCCAAGCTCGCATGGATCGTGATTGCCTGCGCAGGCGCGATCGTACTGATCATTATTGCCTTCCTCAAGCCGCTGCGCCGGAGGTACCAGCGGGTGATTGAAGCTGAGACATGGAAGTCGGCGGCACTCGGCGAAACTGTCGTCGGGATAAAGACCGTGAAGGCACTAGGTCTCGAGCCGCAACGCAAGGCGCTTTGGGACGAGCAGGTGGCGGAGGCGGGAAGGGCGCGTCTGGCTTTCGGGCAGTTCGCCAGCTGGCCGCAGACCCTGGTAACGCCGATCGAACGTGCCATGGTGCTCGGCACAATGCTGATTGGGGCCTATCTCGCCATGAACGACAGTTCCGGCTATATGGTAGGCGGCCTGTTCGCCTTCATGATGATCTCCCAGCGCGTTGCCCAACCGCTTGTCGGGCTGGCGCGGCTGATCGAAGACTACGAGGAGGTCGGCGCAGCGATCGGCGAGGCGTCGTCGGTCCTCAACCGACCACTGGAGAGCAGTTCGAATTCCCAGGGCTTAAAGCCGAGGCTCGTCGGCGAGGTCACGTTCAACGATCTGACCTTCAGCTATATCGGTACCAGGACGCCGGCGCTCGACCGGGTCAGCTTCAACATTCCGGCAGGCACCATGTTCGGTATTGTCGGGCGCAGCGGGTCGGGAAAGTCGACGATCGCGCGCCTTCTGCAGGGGATCAACCGCGACTATAGCGGTTTCCTCAAGCTGGACGGTGTCGACCTCAAGGAATTCAACCTGCGCCACCTTCGCCAGGGGCTCGGCGTGGTGCTCCAGGACAATTTCCTGTTCCGCGGGTCGATCCGCGAGAACATCATCGCCGGGCGCGCGGGCCTGACGCTTTCCGACGCGATGCGAGCCGCGCATCTGGCAGGCGCCGAAGAATTTATCGAACGAATGCCGAATGGCTACGACACATACATCGAGGAAGGGTCGCCCAATCTGTCGGGCGGTCAAAAGCAGCGGCTGGCGATCGCGCGCGCCCTCATCCACAATCCGACCGTCCTTATCCTCGACGAAGCGACCAGCGCCCTCGATCCCGAGAGTGAAGCGGTCGTCAGCGCCAATCTCATGCGCATCGCTAGCGGGCGAACGATGATCATCGTTTCGCACCGGCTTTCGTCGCTCACCGAGTGCGACCAGATCCTTGTCATGGAGCAGGGCAAGGTCCTCGACGTCGCCCCGCACGCGATCCTGCTCGAACGATGCGCGCTTTACCGCCAGCTGTGGGCGCAGCAGAACCGGCACCTCGATGGCCGCCACGGCCGTCCGGTCGCCGTGCCGCCGCGGTCGGGTTGACCGATGTCGCGCGGCGGTCGATTCGAGCTTTCAACAATGATCGCCCGCAAGACGGCGAACCGTTCCTTTGGCCATCGCGCTTCGACTGAAGATGGAATGGATGGGATCGGTTTCATTCGAGACAGTTTGTACTTCGAGTGCTTACGCTCCAGGTCCAGCAAGCCATGACCACCACCTCTCTCACCATCCACCCCGCCCGCCTGCGTCGGATAAAACCGAGCGATCCGACGACACCAGCCATTCTCGAATTCCAATGGCCGTCGACAGCGGTCGCCAATGCGCCAATTCCTCGGTCGGCGCGCGGTGTCGTCTGGATTATTTCGAGCATGGTGGTTGCCTTGATTGCCGTGGCGGGACTGATACCGGTCGACCAGGTGGTGACGGCCAGAGGGCTGGTGGTTTCAAAATCGCCCAACATCATTGTGCAACCTTTGGAGACGGCGATCGTCCGCTCGATCGACGTGCGCGAAGGTCAGCACGTAAAAGCCGGGCAATTGCTTGCCCGCCTCGATGCTACCTTTGCCTCGGCGGACCTCCAGTCGCTGGCGATGCAGGTCGCGACGCTTGAGGCAGAAGTGGCGCGGTTGAAGGCGGAGGCCGACGGCCAAGCTTTCAACTATGACGGTCTCGACCCGAGCTGGACCCTGCAGGCGTCTATCTTTGAGCGCCGCAAGGCAGTCTATGAGGCCAAGCTGGAGAATTTCGACCGGCAACGCGATGAACTCAGTTCGGTGATCTCGCGTTCTCAATCGGATGCCTCCGGCTACCGGCAGCGGCTCTCGGTCGCGGCATCGATAGAACAGATGCGCAAACAGCTGGAAGAAAGACAGGTGGGAAGCCGCCTCAATACCCTTATCGCGGAAGACAATTCGGCAGAGATGTCGCGGGCGCTCGGCAATGCCGAGCAAACAGCAGAGGCTGCCAAGCGCCAGCAGGCTGCGGTGGCCGCCGAGCGCGACGGCTACATTCAAGGCTGGCGAGCGGAAGTCTCACAGGGTCTGTCCGACGCGACCTCTCGGATGTCCGACGCTCGCGAACTCCTCAACAAGGCAAGGCTCCGTAAGCAGTTGGTAGAGTTGAAAAGCGAAGCAGACGCCATCGTCCAGTCGGTGGCGAAAGTCTCGGTCGGCTCGGTCCTCCAGTCGGGTGAGCGCTTGATCACGCTGGTGCCGGCCGACGCGCCGCTTGAGATTGAGACAAACGTGGTCGGCCGCAGCAGCGGCTTCGTGCACGTCGGCGACCCCGTGGTCATCAAGTTCGACACCTTCCCCTATTCGCAATACGGCCTCGCCCACGGCACTGTGCGATCGCTCAGCCCGGACTCCTTTTCTGCGCAGGAGCAAGCACGCGACCCCAACAGTTCCCTGGCCATGCTGCCCTCGGATGCCGAGCCATTCTATCGGACTCGCATTTCCATCGACCAGGTCGCGCTGCACGGGGTACCCGCCGGTTTCATCGTCAGCCCCGGCATGCCTGTGACCGCTGACGTCAAGGTCGGCCAACGCACGGTGCTCAAATATATTCTCGGCGCGATGCTACCGATCGGCCAGGAAGCCATGCGTGAGCCATAGGCTGCGGCGCGCCAGCGGCCAGATGGAGGACATCAGGGACTCGGATCGATGACAATTCTGGATCGGCTGACTGGTTTCGCCAACCCCGCGGCAGCATTGCGGCGGGCGGTGCAGCTTTTTGACAGCGGCAGGCCTTCGGAAGCTTTTCCGCTCATGGCGATGGCCGCGCGCGCGGGCATCGCCGACGCCGAATATCGGGTTGGGCGTTGTTATCTTGAAGGCTCGGGTGTGCCGCCGAGCCGCGTGGAGGGGACGCGGTGGCTCGGGCGGGCGGCAAAACGCGGGAGCGCCGATGCACAGGCGCTCCTCGCCGCACTCTATGTGAGCGGACTGGCGACATCTGAAGCTGATGTCAAGCGCCCTGCATCGCAACGCCTGTTCGAACAAGACACCTTGGGTGAGCCGGACTTCGTGGCGGCACGCGAGCTTGCCACGAAGGCGGCCGAGGCAGGCTCGGCAACCGGTCAAGCAGTCCTCGGCTATATCCTCACCAGGGGTCCCGGACCGATGCGCGATGCGGATGCAGCGCACCGCTGGTATGAACGCTCGGCCGCGGCCGGCTGCGCCGAAGGACGCCTCGGCCTTGCCCTTTCCCTGGCCCGGCAAGGTGGTCTCGCGGAACGGGACAGAATTGCTGACGAGGTACGTCGTGCCGCCGACGCTGGCCTGCCGACCGCAATCTACCTCTTTGCGATCTTCACCGAGCACGGGCTGGGCGTCGCGGGCGATCTTGCTGCCGCAGCTCGGCTGTATCAGGCGGCTGCGGAGCAAGGTCTGCCCTCGGCCCAATTCCGATTGGGATTGGCGATGATCGAGGGGAGCCTCGGTGACCTCGATCCTGTGGCCGGGGAGGCGTGGATGCGACGTGCCGCATTGGCCGGCAACGTCGAGGCGGCGTACCTCCTGGGGGAGCGTAACGTGAAGTACCGACCGCCGGATTATGCAGAAGCCGCAACATGGTATCGACGGGCGGCCGAGGCGGGTCATCAGGCCGCCGCTCGCGCCCTAGGCTCCCTTTACCTAACGGGAAACGGTGTTGCCAGGGATGAGCAGGAGGGGACACGCTGGCTGCGCACGGCCGCAACCAGCGGGAATCAGGCAGCACAAGTCGATATGGCCAACCTCGCTCTGCAAGGGATTGGCGAGGCGGACGACACCACAAATGTAGCAGGATGGTTCGAAGCCGCCGCATCTTCAGGCGATCTGATCGCCGCATTCAATCTCGGCCTCTGTTTCGTCAAAGGCGTCGGCGTGCCCCAGGACGAAGGTCAGGCGGCGCAATGGCTAAGGCGCGCTGCTGAGGGCGTGGCCGAGGCCCAATATATGTATGCGCGCATCCTCAGGGATGGGCGCGGGGTGGCGGCCGATGCGCAGCAGGCCCGCGCCTGGTTTGCCCAGGCTGCCGACGGCGGCATACTCGACGCGCAAGTGGCACTCGCGGAGATGCTGCTCAATGGCCGTGGCGGCGATCGTTCGCCAGAGGCCGCGGTGCAGTTGTTCGAACGAGCCGCCGCCGCCGGTCATGTCGGGGCAATGTTTGCGCTCGGAGCGCTGCACAGCTCCGGCCAGGGTTTGCCGATCGACCAAGTGGCGGCGCAGAAGTGGTTCTCGGCCGCCGCCGAATGTGGGCATGGCCAGGCCCAACTCATGCTGGGCCGGTATCTCGCCAAAGGTCTCGCCGGAGAGCGCGACCCGTTGGCCAGCCGCCTCTGGCTCGAGCGAGCGGCTGCACATGGCATCGTGGAGGCGGACGAGGAATTCGCTGAGGCTACCTCGGGTTGAGGTGTAATGGAATATGAGCAGGCGCGCCGCTGATTTCCTACGCGAATGGATTTGCGACCATCTACCGCCGCGAATTGACCACGCAGCCCTCGTCGTGACCACCATGGCGGCCGACGCCGTGCGGGCGGCAGAGGCTCAAGGCATCGCACGCCAAGAGATCGACCGAGAAATCGGAAGCGTCTACGAAGCGACCATGCGCACGCTCCAGGATCGCACGTCCGGTTTGCCGGATTAGGCACAACGCCACGACCTCGGTGCAAGAGTTACCTTAAGCCATGGGTAGCCGATCGGGCTTGGGATTTCCAAAGAGGCGGAAGCACCCTCATAAGCCTGGACGTGTTGCCATAGTTGGCGGAATCCCGTTCAGTCGCACTGAGGGGCAGGGTGTATTTGCGGCGCAAATAGGTCGGTCATAGCAGGAGGCGCGGCTTCTCGCCTCGATGCTCCTTGGACAACCGCCTGTCGCATCGCCTAGCCCGTTTGCGTTCATCATCATGGCCATCAAAAGAATCTCAACTGGTGGCATCGCAACACCGTATGATATATACAGATTGTCTAATGTGATCGTTTGCCCCGAGTGCGATTTAGATGCCCAGCTTTACGAACAGAAGGGTGCTGTCAAAGAGTGTGGTCGAAATGGGCCTCTTCTCCGCGGCAATGAACACCCTGGTGTTGATTCTGCCTCTCTACATGCTGCAGGTATATGACCGGGTTTTGCCTGCGGCCAACCTCGACACGCTCGCCTATTTGACCTTGCTTGCTCTATCGTCGCTCTTGCTGTTCGGCGTACTCGAAATCGTGCGCAGCGTATATGCGAGCCAGCTCGCCGCTCGGCTGGATGTCTCTTTGGGTGCATCATCATTTCTTGCGGCAATGAGCGGTCCGCGTGCCGGTCTCGGCGACGTCCAGGCCCTGCGCGACTTGGCGACCCTGCGGGGATTCATCGCCTCGCGAACCATCTTTTTTCTATTCGACCTCCCTTTTGGGCCGATCTTCGTGGGCCTGCTTTACTTCGTCCATCCGTTGCTCTTCCTGGTAACGGTTATCGGTGCGGTTCTCATGGTTGCCATCGCTGTGCTGAACCAGATCGCGAGTTCGCGACCCAGCAAGGAGGCGGCGGACAATCTTAGCGCCTCAATGAACTCGGCGCAGGCCTTCGCGCGAAACTTCGAAACGGTCCGCGCACTCGGGATGGTGTCCAACGCGATAGAGTTCTGGGGGATCCGTTTTTCAGACTCACTGCACGCCTCCGACGGACTGGCTCGCATCAACGCGTTCTATGGTGGTGTGTCCCGCACGACGCGATCGGTGCTGCAAATCGCGATATTGGGCGTCGGTGCATATCTGGTTCTGCACAATGAAATGACCGCAGGCATGATCTTTGCCTCATCGATGATATCGGCGCGGGCCTTGCAACCTCTTGATCAGATCGTTGGAAGCTGGCGGCAGATCACCGACGCCAATCTTGCATGGAAGCGGCTTTCGGTTTCCCAATCCGGGCCGGACAAGCAGGAAAACCCAGCATTGCCGAGTCCCGATGGAGTGTTGAGCGCAGATCAGATAGTCTATCATCTTCCAGGTTCGGCCGACGGTGCGATGCCGCTCATCAAGCGGGTGACTTTCGAGGTCCCCGCTGGCCAGACCGTCGCGATCGTTGGCCCGAGCCAGGCAGGAAAATCGACGCTGGCGCGGCTAATCGTCGGTGCGATCCAACCGCGTTCGGGCGCGATCCGTCTCGATGGCGGCGATATTCGAAACTGGGATCCGGAGGAACTCGGCCGTCACATAGGCTACCTTCCACAGGATGTGGAACTCTTCCCTGGAACCATCGCACAGAACATTGCGCGCTTTGAGCCGGACGCATCCGACGAGAAGTTAGTTCAAGCGGCCCGGAAGGCGCAGGTACATGAGCTGATCATGGGGCAGAGGAACGGATACTCGACGGTGATCGGCCCCGCTGGCGTTCGCCTTTCAGGCGGCGAGCGTCAGCGCATTGGCCTTGCACGCGCTTTTTACGGCGATCCCAAGATACTGGTTCTCGACGAGCCCAACGCGAATCTTGATTCCGACGGCGAAGCCGCGCTCGAGCGGGCGATCATCCAAGCGCGGTCGCGAAAGACGACCGTCCTCGTTATTACCCACCGGCCCTCCCTCGCTTCCAAATGCGATCGCATCCTCATGCTGCTAAACGGTCAGGTCGAGATTTACGGTTTGACCAAGGACGTGCTCGACGAACTTGCTCAGCGACGGGCCCGAGCGGCAGCAGCGGCGGCCGCTCAGTCGCATGACAATGAAGGAGTGGTGCCTTTCCCGTCACAGGCTCGCGTAGAGGTAAAAGTCGCAAATGACGGCCCCTAGCCAAACCATCCAGGCTGGCGCCAAGGCTTATCGCTGGCAGCGCAACATCGATACACGCACAGATCGGATCATGCTGGCGGGATATGCAAGCGTGGCCGTTTTCGTGCTCGGCTTCGGGTTCTGGGCAGCCACGGCGCCGATTGCTGGAGCAACCATTGCGCCGGGTGTGGTCGCCGCAGCAGGGCAGAATGTCATGATCCAGCACCTCGAAGGAGGCGTTGTCAGGAGCATTAGAGTTCGCGAGGGTGACAGGGTCTCAAGAGGCCAGGCCCTGATCGTGCTCGATCCGACGATGGCGCGGTCCCAGCTCAACCGGGTTCTCAAGCAGTGGGTTGCACAAAAAGCCGAGATTTCTCGGCTCGAAGCAGAGCGCGACGGCCTTGAGAGTATTGTCTTGTCCAGTGACCTCGGAGCCTATTCAGGCGCTTCCGAATATAGCGATGTCTTCGGCGAGCAAAACAAGGAATTTCAGGCGCGGCTAGCACGTTATGGCGCGGAACAGGGGATACTGAAGCAAAGGGTGGCAGCACTTCAGGACGCCATTGTGGGGCTAAAGGCTCAAAAGAAGGCAGCGGAAAATCAGCTTGTGATCGTCAACGAGGAGACGGAAAGAAAAAAAGACTTGCTACAAAAAGGACTCACAAATCGGTCCGAATATACCAATCTTCTGCGCAGTACCGCCGAGTTGGTAGGACAGGCGGGATCTCTGGAAGCGCAGATCGCCAGCTCGGCGACCCAGACTGTGGAAGCGCGTCAGCAGATTGAAAGGCTTACAACCAGCCGGGTCGAGGATGCCGTCACCGAACTGAACAAAGCACGGGCAGAGGTCGCGGATCTCGAGGAACAGATCAACGCTGCGCGATCAGTCCTGGACCGAACGACGATCCGGGCGCCTGTGGACGGCATCATCGTGCGCTCGCTTTACAATTCCGAAGGCAGCGTCATCCGCGCCGGGGAGATCGCGATGGAGCTTCTGCCGACCACGAACGAACTCATCATCGAGGCCAGGATAAAGCCTGAAGATATCGACTCAATCAGGGTCGGGCAGGACGCAAACATGATGTTCACCGCACTCAACGCGCGCACGACGCCGAAAGTGTCCGGAAAGGTCTTTTACATTTCGGCCGACCGGCTGATGGCACCCAATACCGGACTGCCTTACTTCACCGTCCGGCTTAAAATGGCCAACAAGCTGCCACCGCAGGTTAAGCCCGACCAGATCTATCCAGGCATGCCGGTCGAGACATTCATCTCAACGGGCGAACGAACGTTTCTGGCTTATCTGACCAAGCCCTTGGTGGATTCTTTCCAACGCGCCTTCCGGGAGAGATAGCCCCCCGCATCTTGGATACCGGAAGCTCCGATGTGAAACGGCGCTATTATATTGGAACCTGCACCCTTCGACGTCAGACGAAGTGGAAGAGGGCATCTACCATCTCTTCAGGCGACTTGCCGAGCGTCTTGAGATGGATCTCCGGTTTCTCCGGTGCTTCGTATGG
>NZ_VFUI01000047.1:0-2500 GCF_006440535.1 Mesorhizobium sp. B2-5-13
ATCCAAGGGGGCTCTTATCCGAATGCAAAACGGCCCGCCAAGCTTTGAGCCTGGCGGGCCGTTTTGGGTAAGTTTGGTTGCGGGGACAGGATTTGAACCTGTGACCTTCAGGTTATGAGCCTGACGAGCTACCGGGCTGCTCCACCCCGCGCCACCACCGCGATCGCCGCTGTACTTTGGCGACTGCGGTATTCTGTATCCACCAAATGAAAGGGCCGCTTAGAGCGGCCCGGGATCCCTTGGCGGGCCTTTATGCATGTCGCCCAAAAGTGTTAGCGGTTTTGGGGCAACGACATGCATCGAACAAAGCAATGAGAAGATTTCTCTGTCATCCGGTTGGATGTGAGTTTGAACGTGCGTTTAGCAGACCTGGCAGCGACCTACTCTCCCGCGTCTTGAGACGAAGTACCATCAGCGCTGGAGCGTTTCACGGCCGAGTTCGGAATGGGATCGGGTGCAGCCGCTCCGCCATAACCACCAGGTCGGCAAAACGCACGTTATTCGAGAAGCTGGTTTGAGCGAATAGCCATAGAGAGGAGCGAATAGGGGACCTATTTTGTGCTTTCTCGGAGCTTTTCGCTGGTCTTTTTGTGCCTGGTCGTTCTTGGCCTGACGCCTTTCGAAGCGAAGCTTCGCAAGGTCGACCGACCGTCGGCGCCGATGCGCCGCACCCACGTAGCGCCGCCCGCAGGGCGGAACAAGCGTGAGTGAGAACAGACCATTTGACTTCGTCAAATGGATATTAGGAATGAGAACGATCAAGCCGATCGAACTATTAGTACCGGTAAGCTTCAAGCGTTGCCGCTCTTCCACACCCGGCCTATCAACGTGGTCGTCTTCCACGGTTCTCAGGGAATACTCGTTTTAAGGTGGGTTTCCCGCTTAGATGCCTTCAGCGGTTATCCCGTCCGGATATAGCTACCCTGCTATGCGGCTGGCGCCACAACAGGTCCACCAGAGATCCGTCCATCCCGGTCCTCTCGTACTAGGGACAGATCCTTTCAATATTCCTACACCCACGGCAGATAGGGACCGAACTGTCTCACGACGTTCTGAACCCAACTCACGTACCGCTTTAAATGGCGAACAGCCATACCCTTGGGACCTGCTCCAGCCCCAGGATGCGATGAGTCGACATCGAGGTGCCAAACAACCCCGTCGATATGGACTCTTGGGGGTCATCAGCCTGTTATCCCCGGCGTACCTTTTATCCGTTGAGCGATGGCCCTTCCACGCGGGACCACCGGATCACTATGACCGACTTTCGTCTCTGCTCGACTTGTCAGTCTCGCAGTCAGGCAGGCTTATGCCATTGCACTCAGCGAACGATTTCCGACCGTTCTGAGCCCACCATCGCGCGCCTCCGTTACTCTTTAGGAGGCGACCGCCCCAGTCAAACTACCCACCATACATTGTCCCGGACCCGGATAACGGGCCGCGGTTAGACATCCATAGTAATAAGGGTGGTATTTCAAGGGTGGCTCCACCTGAGCTGGCGCCCAGGTTTCAAAGCCTACCACCTATCCTACACATGCCACTACGAATGCCAATGTAAAGCTATAGTAAAGGTGCACGGGGTCTTTCCGTCTAACCGCAGGAACCCCGCATCTTCACGGGGAATTCAATTTCACTGAGTCTATGCTGGAGACAGCGGGGAAGTCGTTACGCCATTCGTGCAGGTCGGAACTTACCCGACAAGGAATTTCGCTACCTTAGGACCGTTATAGTTACGGCCGCCGTTTACTGGGGCTTCGATTCAGAGCTTGCACCCCTCCTCTTAACCTTCCAGCACCGGGCAGGCGTCAGACCCTATACGTCGTCTTGCGACTTCGCAGAGCCCTGTGTTTTTGATAAACAGTCGCTACCCCCTGGTCTGTGCCACCCTCCTCTACTTGCGTAGAAAAGGGTCACGCTTCTTCCGAAGTTACGCGTGCAATTTGCCGAGTTCCTTCAGCATAGTTCTCTCAAGCGCCTTGGTATACTCTACCAGACCACCAGTGTCGGTTTCGGGTACGGTTTATAAGGAGGAGCTATTTCCTGGAACCACGCAGCAGCCCGTTCAATCCGATAAGATTGGACTACCTCAATGATCCGTCACTACCTCCAAGCCCACGAATATTAACGTGGTTCCCATCGACTACGCGTTTCCGCCTCGTCTTAGGGGCCGGCTAACCCTGCTCAGATTAGCTTTAAGCAGGAACCCTTGGTCTTTCGGCGGGGGAGTCTCTCACTCCCCTTACGTTACTCATGTCAGCATTCGCACTTCTGATACCTCCACCACCCCTCACGGGTATGGCTTCATCAGCTTACAGAACGCTCCGCTACCGCTTGGCCCTTGCGGACCAAACCCTAAGCTTCGGTGTATGGCTTTAGCCCCGTTACATTTTCGGCGCAAAGACCCTTATTTAGACCAGTGAGCTGTTACGCTTTCTTTAAATGATGGCTGCTTCTAAGCCAACATCCTGGTTGTTTTGGGATCCTCACATCCTTTCCCACTTAG
>NZ_VFUI01000048.1:0-2844 GCF_006440535.1 Mesorhizobium sp. B2-5-13
CACCTATACGGTCACCGACAGCGTCGGCAATTCCACCACGGGCGCCATCACCGTCAACATCATCGACGACGTGCCGAAAGCCATCGGCACGGCCCAGCTCACGGCAAATGTCGATGAGGACGGCCTCCACAATGCCCAGTCTGTCGGCAATGTCGACAATCCCCAGCCCGACGGCGAAGTAGCCGGGACCAACTCGGCCATTGCCGCAGGCGCCGCCGGTGCCTTGAATCTTCTCGTCGATTTCGGTGCGGACGGTCCGAACCCGACATCGGCCTTTGGGCTGGTCACGCAAGCTGCTCCTTCCGACTCCGGCATCGACTCGAAGGGCGCGGATGTCCTGATTGTCTCCGACGGCACCACGCTCACCGGCTATGTCGATATCGGCGGCGGAGCCGGCTACCAGGCGGGCACCGACAGACCGGTGTTTACGCTGACTGTCGGCGCCGACGGCTCATACGTCTTCACGCTGATCGATCAGATCGACCATCCGACGCTGAACGGCGCCGTGGGTGACAATACGGAAAACACGCTTGCGAATGGCGGGATCGATTTTTCGTCATTCATCATTGCCAAGGATGGCGATGGCGACACCGTCGAACTGGCGGCCGGCACGTTCAAGGTCCAGGTGCTCGACGATGTTCCGCAGATCACCGCGCGGGATGCCGCCACCACGACGACCACCACCACGGAAACGATCGTCTACACGCTGCAGGCCGGTAACACCGATGTTCGCGGCATGGACGGCGCCGGAAATCACGACATCAAGCTGTCCGGCGTCGACGTCAACGAGGGCGACAATTCCGTCAACACCACCGGCACCAAGATCGGCGTCGGCGACGGCCAGATCATCGATGGATACGAGACCCATCCAGGTGTGACCGGACCTGAAATCCTGACCATGGATTTCGTCAACAACCTCGTGGTGACGGCCAACAATCCAAATCCGCCGATCATCACCGATAGCGGTTCCTATGATGTGTCATCCGTCGCCTTCACCATAGACGTCGCCGAAGCCAAGGGCATCGAGAGTGCGGTCCTGTTCATCGGCGCTAAGGATGGCGGCGTGTTCGAGCCGTTCACCGTGACGGTCAATGGCGTGCTCACAGCCGGCACCGCCGTCTTCGAAGGCGGCGTGCAGGTCGGCTACGCCTTCGCCGGGGTACCGGATGGCGCTACCGTGGAAGTCGTGGGCAGCACCCCATTCGACCAGCTCAAGGTGGGCAACTACAACAACTTCACGTTCGATTCCAATGCGGGCGGCACCGATGCCACCTTGAGCGGCGGGAATCCGTTCAAGATCTTCGGCATCGAGGCGAAGATCACGACGGTCACCACACAGACCGAGGTCTTCCGGGTCAGCCATGACGAATCCGCCGGCGTCAACAATTCCGCCGACCCCAATCCGGCCAATGATACGGCCCTGCCCCCGCCGGCTCTGGTCCAGGAGGCTGACGCGCTCGGCTATGCGAAATCGTCGGCAAGCGCCCTCGGGCTCTTCAACGCCTCGGTCGGCGCCGACGAAAATGCCACGTTCTCCTTCGCGGTGACCGATGCCAACGGAAATGCGCTCGTCAATGTCGATTCCGGACTGAAGACGATCGGTGGCGCCACAATTCTGCTCTCGACGAACGCCGACGGCGTTCTCGTGGGGTCGGCCAACGGCGTCGACGTATTCAAGGTCTATGTCGACCCGACCGGCGCGGTCTGGATCGGCCAGTATCAACCGATCGCGCACAGCATCGATGGCGGCAGTGCGGCTGCCTTCGACGACATCGCGACCGTCGCCGCCGATCTGCACGTCAAGGCGACGATCACCGATTTCGACGGCGATTCGACCACCGCCGTTTCCCATGTCGCCCTGAGCGTCGAATTCCAGGATGACGGCCCGGCGGCCGTCAATGATCAGGATTCGGTGACCGAGGACGGACCGACGACGGCTGATGGCAATGTCGTTACCGGCACCGGCGGCAGCGACGCCAATATCACGGACGGCCACGCCGACCATCTTGGCAGCGACGGCTTCGGCGCGATCGCCTGGGATGGCGCTGTCACCAACCACGTCAACGGGATTTACGGCCAGCTGACAGTTGGCGCCGACGGCAGTTACAGCTATGTGCTCTATACGCAGGCTCAGAATCCGGCTGCCTATGCCGCTGTCCAGGGTCTCTCCGCGGGCCAGAGCCTGAGCGAAAGCTTCGGCTACACCGTGACGGACGGCGACGGCGACACTTCGCCGGCGTCCCTGACGATCACCGTCAACGGCGCCGATGACATCACCACCATTTCAGGTCTGACGCCTCAGGCGGATGGCGGCGACGCGACGGTCGACGAGAAGGGACTGCCGCCACACGGATCCAATCCCGCAGGGTCGGGAGAATTGTCCGACAGCAATCCAAACAACAATTCCGACCATTCGGAAACCGCCATCGGCACATTCGCCTTCACCTCGCCCGATGGTCTGGGATCGCTGCAGGTCGGCACGACCGTCATCAGCTACGCCAATCTGGCCAATTCCGGTTCGGTTCCGGTCGTCATTGCCGGCGGCCCGACCTATGGCACACTCACGATCACGGGCTTCAGCGGAACAAACGCCGGTGGCACGGTCACCTACAGCTTCACGCTGACCGACAACGTTGCGCATCCGGGCGTGGGGATCACCGGCGCAGCTGACCAGCTTTTCGCCAACTATGGCGTTATCGTCACCGACGAGGATGGCAGTGCATCGAACTCGACGCTGTCGATCGCCATCAATGATGATGGACCCTCCGCCCATGTCGACAGCGGCAATGTCAATGAAGGCGCGTTGCTCAGCGTTGCCGCCGTTGCCGGCGTGCTGGTCAATGA
>NZ_VFUI01000049.1:0-1436 GCF_006440535.1 Mesorhizobium sp. B2-5-13
CGGCGCACCGCCCTCGTTCGTGAGGCGTATATAGTCGCCACCAACCAAAACTGTCAACACCGATCTCAGATGTTTTTTCGATTTTTCGCGGAGATATCCACTGGGCCGAAATTCGTGAGTTGGCTAGGCTGAGTTTCCGCGCCGCTTTCCGCGGTTGGTCACGCCTGGGATACTCGCCTCAGACCCCATGCCGAGCATACTTCGCTTTGAAAAACTGGCGTCCCCAAAACGGCCACCGAACGCGCTCGAGCGGCTTTCAACGCCGATTCTCCAGCAATTCCGGTGTTGATGTTTCGGCCCGCGTAGAAGATGCCCAGGATCAGCACCTGCTCGCCCTCGACCGCGAAGGCAATGCTGATCCACCGCCGGCAGCCAACAATCCGCAGCCCAGGCATGATCGCGATCCGCTCAGCGCCTCGCAGTGGAAAAGTCGACAAGCCCAGACAATGATCGCGGATACCAGTGATAAAATTCCACACAATCGTCGGGACGCCCCGTTCGGCTATGTCGTCATGGAATTTTCGAGTTCGGCTTGTGCCACGGGATGAAAGACAATCCGGTATCCCATTCCCAACTGGCTTTCGCCTGCTTCGCGCGATGGCGTGCTTCAAGCTCGGAAGAGACCGTTTCGGCTGGAGTTCCCTTCGTCGAATCCTGCTGGAGCTCGGCCAGACGCGCGGGAATTTTCTCGCACAGCCACTTTCCCCTTCCGCCTCGAAATCCTCGAGTATGCGCAGGCCGGCACGGGCAACCTCACTGGCATTGTTGTAGCGGCCGAACTCGAGCTGCTTCCTGATGAAGCTCTCACAGTGCCCGTTCAAAGCGCAGTTGGGCATGGCGACCTCCTGGGGGAGATCATGCGTCGAGCGTCATTGATGACAATAAATAGCGATAGCTGGCAATCCACTGCCGATTCGGCGACGCTTCATCATCATGACCCGCCAAGCGGTATCGCCTCGGTCCCGATTCGGCGGAATTGGACTACCGATTGGGGCAGCACCACGCGATCGAGGGTCTCGGTGCGAGCGGAGGCCGCAGATCCTGTTATTCACCATCCAAAGCGTGTGAGGAAGCCGGCTGAGTAGAGCCCAACCGGCTAATCTGTTCATGCTTGGCGACCAATCGATCTTGAACCTGACCATCCCTCCATGGTCTTCACTGATTTGATTTTTGTCCGCGGCATCGGCGTCGCCTCTTTTGCGGGCCCTGAACAGGATTGGATCGACGCTCCATGGTGATTCGCATACGCAACGGTCCGCCGACTTGGAGCCTGGCGGCTGTCTTTTTGATTTGGTTTTGGGGGGGGATTTGATTTTTGTCCGGGTCGCCGGCTTGGTCTGCTTGGGGCGGTCAGGCCGGATCCAAGGGGGCTCTTATCCGAATGCAAAACGGCCCGCCAAGCTTTGAGCCTGGCGGGCCGTTTTGGGTAAGTTTGG